>CALEYP010000032.1 GCA_937924895.1 uncultured Alphaproteobacteria bacterium | reverse complement strand
CAATAGCTGCGCCTGCTCTGCCGCTTTGGTCACATTGCCATGATGGGCCAATTGTCTCAAAAAGACGATAAAAGACGCCTCATCACCCTCAGATAAAACTGCCCCCTCCCCCCTTTGATCCTCAGATAAAGAGACGGCGGCAGCATTAGATTCAGATGATGTATGAGACGGCGTATCATCCCCCGCCACCTGTTTGTGACGCTGTGGATGATGTGGTGTGGAACGTTGCGCCATTGTATAATAGGAAATATCCTATTTTGTGCCATTTGTCAAGTCAAAAATGACTCATGCCTCTGTTTTTTGTGTGGCGCGTACCTGTAAACGGCTGGCTAAATCAGCCAAAGCGATGAGGTGGAGCCGTGTGATATGGGTGCGTGATTTCCCAAATCGCGCCATCAAAGCCTGCCACGGCAGATGGGCCGCACGCGCGATTAATAGCTGGCGTTGAAAGGGCGTTAGATCATACAGCGCATCTAGCAGACGCTCACAATCAGAAATCGCCTCTGGGCTCGGGCGTGGCCGTGCGACAGCCCGATGAAGAATCGCACCATTTTTAGCGCTACGCCTCATCTCTGGCCAATGTGACAGAAATCCTTGGGGGCGTGTTTGCGACGTATCTGGCAGCGCTGATAATGTCTCAAAACAGCTTGTGAGACGCGTTTTGAGCGCGGTGCGTTCAACCGCCGATAAAGGGGGATGTGACATGTAGATACCTCCAAAGCAAAGAGCGTCATGACCTCTTTTCCTCACCCACGCCTGTCAGAAACCACCATTAAAAAAGAGAGTTGATTTTTGAATATAGGATTTTTACTATGATAAGACAAGCTATCCTTTTGGATAGGTAGGAGGAGCGCAGCCTACTTCCTAGGATGAGGCATCATGCCGGCAAAACTGCATCACGAGCGGCATCAGATAAAGGCAAGAGGATGAATGAGGCACAAGCCCCTAATAGCGCCGATAACAGGGCAATAGCAGAGGAAGCATCAGGGCTAAGCCCTGAACGGGCCACGTTGCTGGCACTGACTAAGCGCGGTGCGAGCGGCCATTCGCTGGCCTCTCTCTCGCGGGCGCTGGGGCGTAATGCCGCCTATTTGCATCAATATGTCACGCGCGGATCGCCGCGGCTCTTACCCGAATCTGAACGCTATCAGCTGGCGGCCTTATTGGACATTGATGAAAGTGCGCTGCGGCCAGATGACCAGCTTGTGGGACGCCATGCGATGGCCGATATACTGGAGGTGCCGATCTTATCCTTGCGACCAGCGGCCGGCCATGCCAGCTTTGCCGATGAGACAGAAGAGAGCACGCCTTTTGCCTTTCCCGCCTCGTTTCTAAGAGGGCTTGCCCCCCATGGGGTGCATCAGCTGGCTTTGCTGTATGTGCGCGGTCATTCCATGGCGCCGCTTCTGGCAGATGGCGATATGATTATGCTTGATCAAGGGGATGAGAGCGTACGCAACCCTGAACTACACCCACCACATCCTGAGGGGATTTATGTGTTAGATGATGGGCTGGGGCTGGTGGTCAAACATCTATCATTGGTGGCAGGGCCAGAGGGCCCAAAATGGCGGATTATCTCAGCCAATGGAGACTATCCCTCTTACCGTGCGCGGCTTGATGAGGTGCGGCTCTTAGGGCGTGTGATTTGGATTTCACGACAGATTTAGGCGCCACCTCTGAGACAGGGCCGTTCTTTTATGCTATGGCTGAGGCAAGCTGCTTATCATAAGGATAGATCATGAGACGCCACCCTGCTGCCCGGCGCCGGGCTAAAGCCCCAAAACCAGCCGGACAATTACCCAAAAATGCGGCCCCCCTTCAGGTGACAATCACCCATATTGGCAGCCGCGGCGATGGCGTTGGACAGGCCAACTATACCCATAATTACGAAGAGGCGACGCATGCTGTTTTTGTGCCCTTCACCCTGCCAGGAGAACAGGTGATTGTGCAGCCCAAACGCCTCACAAAGCAGGGGATTTTCGCCGATCTTGTTGAATTAGAAACACCAGCGGCAGAGCGCCAAGACGGACCCTGCGCTGTCTATGGCCAATGCGGGGGCTGTCAGCTGGGCCATATGAGCCAAAACGCCTATGAAGGCTGGCAAATTGACATGGTCCGCCAAGTGATAGACCGCGCTGGCGTGCATGTGGGAGAGTGGCGCCCCCCTTATTTCAGCCAGCGTCAATCGCGTCGCCGTGCGCGCCTTGCCTTTCGCGTGACAAGCCGCGCGGTGATTGTTGGCTTCAGAGAAAAAGACAGCCACCATATCACCCCACCAACAGGTTGTGTGATTTTGCACCCCGATATTATGGCGCTTTTACCAGGTCTGGAGGTGATGTTTGGCCGCCTACCAGCCGGGGCGCATGGGGAATGTGAGGTGACAGTGACGGGTCAAGGCTGTGACGTGACAGTCACGCTAGCCGAAGATGTGGCAGGCGATGTGATTGCTATGCTGAGTGACGCGGCTGCTGACCTTGCGATTTTGCGACTTCATATCGGGATTGCTGGCGCGCCGCTGACCTTGGCGCTCGCGCATCAGCCGCCTGTCATCCCATGGGCATTGCCCCATAATGATAGCCGGTCAATCACGCTCTCAGTCCCGACCAATAGCTTTTTGCAAGCCGTGCCAGAGGCTGAGCAAGTGATGCAGCAAGATGTCTATGAGGCGGTAGGAGAGCAGATGCGGATTGCTGATCTCTTTTGTGGGGTTGGCACATTAAGCGCGCCTCTGTTATTTCGCCCCAACATGCCAGAGCTGATAGCGGGCTATGATTTAGGGGCCGAAGCGGTTGATGCGTTCCAGCAAATCGCTGATAAGGCCGGATGTGGCGACAGGCTGCGGACAAAAACGCGCAATTTATTTGAAGCACCTCTGACACGCGCCGAATGCGACCAATTTGATGCGGTGATTTTGGACCCGCCACGCGCTGGCGCCCAAGCGCAGGTGCAAATCCTTGCCGATAGCGCGGTGCCTGTGGTGGTCATGGCGTCTTGTAACCCGCATAGTTTTGCAAGAGATGCCGCGCATCTTGTGGCTGGTGGCTATGCTTGTGATTGGATCCGGGTGGTTGATCAATTCATTATGAGCCCGCATGTTGAGCTTGTGGCACGCTTTTCCAAAGAGCTGACATAACGGGCCCCAAGGACAAGGATATGAAGAAACATAGCCTAACCATTCAAGGTCATGTCACATCTATCAGCCTAGAAGATGTGTTTTGGGAGGCGCTGAAAGAGGAAGCCGCCGCACAAGAGCGGTCACTTGCCAGCCTTGTGGCTGAGATTGATAGAGCGCGGACAACAGGTCTGTCATCTGCTATTCGGGTCTATCTGTTCCAACAGGTAAAAGACAGGGCATGGGCCGCAACAGAGAGGCTTGGCAGTGACATCGAAGCTCGCTAGGCTGATCTCATGGACCAGTGAGATAAACCAAAAAAGTTATCAGGTAAGATGGGGGGTGATGTGATGATCAAGATTGCTGTGTTGCAAACAGGCCATAATAATCCGGCACTCCCCTCACATTTGCGCAGCTATCCCACAATGTTTGATGACCTGCTGCTGTCACAAGAGGGTAGTGAGGCGATCACGCTGCATCATTTTGCTGTGGTAGATGGTGTGTTTCCTGACAAAGTCACAGAATTTGACGGCTATCTGATTACCGGCTCACGCCACGGGGTCTATGAAGATCTGCCCTTTATCGCGCCTCTCATGCAATTTATCAGAGATGCTTTTGCGCTTGGCATTCCGCAGGTGGGGATCTGCTTTGGCCATCAGGCGATTGCGCAAGCCTTGGGCGGGACAGTTGTCAAATCACCAAAAGGCTGGGGTGTCGGCATTCGCACAGTCAATGTCGTGGAAACTCTAGACTGGATGACAGGGGCATCGGATAGATTAGATCTATTATATGTGCATCAAGATCAGGTGATTGAATTACCAGAAGGTGCCACTAATTTAGCGGGTGATGAATTTTGCCCCCATGCGGCCTTTGCGATGGGGGATAAAGTCTTTACCTTTCAGGGTCACCCTGAATTTGACAAGGATTATGTGCATGAGCTGTTGGCAATCAGAGGACAAGATATGGGGCAAGAGGTGGCAGAGACCGCATCGCGCAGCCTCGCCTTGTCACATGATGGCGCACAGGTTGGGCAATGGCTTGTCTCTTTTTTCCTCACAAATTGCCGCAGCTGATCCCGCCACTGGGGCGCTGCAATTTGTTTGCCCCCCTTTGAAAGCTGGAACTGAAATATGGCCCTGATTGTTGGATTAGATACAGGCGGCACCTTTACCGATGCGGCACTTGTTGACACGGAAAGCGGTACATTACTTGCCAAAGCAAAATCGCTAACCACCCGCCATGATCTGGCGATTGGTGTGGGTGGGGCCATGGCGGCTGTGCTCAGTGAATGGGGCGGCAATCCTGCGGATATCTCGCTTGTTTCGCTCTCTACCACCTTGGCGACAAATGCCGTGGTTGAAGGTGTGGGCGGCCGTGTGGGGCTTATCCTCATTGGGTTTGATGAAGGGGCGTTGGAGCGCGCTGACCTCGCCAAAGCGCTTGGTACAGACCCGGCCTGTTTCATCACAGGCGGTCATCGCAATGATGGCGCGCAGCAAGCGGCCCTTGATAGGGATCATTTGCGGGCGCAGGCCACAGCTTTGCAATCTGATGTATCAGCCTTTGCTGTTGCGGGACATTTTGCCACGCGCAACCCTGATCATGAGCTGGCGGCAAAAGAGATTTTGCGTGAGATGACAGGCTTGCCTGTGACTTGTTCACATGAATTATCATCGAGCCTTGGCGGGCCCCGCCGCGCGCTGACCGCAATGCTGAATGCCAGATTGATCAATCTGCTAGAACGGCTAGTGGCAGCGACTGAACAAAAGATGCAAGAGCTGTCAATTGGTGGCGATTTAATGGTGGTGAAGGGTGATGGGTCTCTTATCCATGCTGATTTCGCCCGTAGCCGTCCTGTAGAAACCGTATTATCAGGCCCTGCTGCATCACAAGCAGGCGCTGCCTTCCTTGCAGGGGCCAAAACGGCCCTCGTGTCTGATATTGGCGGAACAACAACAGATATTGCTTATCTCCGGGACGGGGTGCCTGGGCTGAATGCTGATGGCGCCTATGTTGGCGGCTGGCGGACGATGGTTGAGGCGGCGGATATTCGCACCTCTGGCCTTGGCGGTGATTCAGAAGTGACGCCGCTGACAAGAGGCCTTGCCAAAGGTTTGCAATTAGGGCCGCGCCGCGCCATTCCTTTATCCTTATTAGCGCGGGATTGGCCAGAGGCCATTACCCATCTTGAAACACAATTAAACAACCCTGTGCCACAAGCCACAGATGGCCGGTTTGTGATGCCGCTGATGCCAAATGGGATTCCAGAATGGCTGAGCAAGGCCGAGCAGAAATTTGCCGCCGCTGCCCTAGCGGCAGGTCCGTCCCCTGTGGCAGAGATTGCCACATCACAGGTGGCGCTTGGGGCGATTGATCGCTTAATTAGCCGCGGCCTCTTGGCGCTATCAGCCTTTACGCCAACAGATGCAGCCCATGTGCTTGGTACATTTACCGAATTTGAAGGCAAAGCTGCCAAATTGGGAGCACAATTAATCAGCCGCCAGAAAAATGGTATTGGGGATGCGGCCGCCCAAGATGAGGCGGAAATTGCGCAAGCCACCTTGGATAAATTAGCCGAAAATTCAGCCCTATCCTTGCTGGATGCCGCGCTTGCCCAAGATGGATGGGCCGAGGGCACCGCTAGCCAAAACAGCTTTATCAAAGCAAGCCTATTTGGAGAAAATAACAGCCAGTCGCTGGTCGCCTCACAGACAAGATTAGATGTGCCGCTGGTCGCGCTTGGTGCCTCAGCCGCTACGCATTATCCCGCCATTGCCGCGCTACTAGGCGCCGAATTAATCGTGCCTGAGCATGCGGATGTGGCAGGCGCGGTGGGCGCCGCAGCAGGCTCGGTACGTCAACGTGTGATGATCACTGTCACCCAGCCAAGTGAAGGCCGATTCCGTGTGCATTTACCGGAAGGTCCAAAAGATGTGAATGACCAAGATGAGGCCTTGCAACTCGCAAGAGAGGCGGCTGATATGATTGCCCGCAAACGCGCCGAAGCCGCCGGGGCTGAAGAGGTCGCGCTCACCCAGCAGGAAACCATCAAGGAGGTGGATTTAGGGGATGGCAATATGATGTTCATAGAAGCCCAGATTCAAAGCCAAGCCGCGGGCATGCCCTCTGCGTAAGGACTACTCCATGGGGAGATATATAAGATTACAAAAAAGGGGCTGCGGCCCTTTTTTAATTAAGACAGTAAGAGAGCGGTGAGCAGCCCGGCTGCCATCGCACCACCGACAATATCATAGCCATGATCAATCACCATCAGACGCAGATTGCGCGCCTCATAGAAATGAGAGCGCACCGCTGAGAGCAGACCAAAAGCAAGCGCAATCATGGCCCCAATAATCATGCTATAAATGACCGATTGTACTTTGAGATGGGTGACCACCATCGCCATGACAAAGACCTGTGCCAGACAAACGAGATAAGAGACACTCATCGCGGCTATCATATTATGGCCATCTTTGAGGTCAGCAGGTGTCTTATTGATGGTCTTCATCCAGAGATTGCCAAATAAGACAGGGCTATACCACAGCGCCCCTAGGATAAAATAGAGCGCGGCTGTGCCGCCTAAGATCAGTGCATCTGTTGCTGAGACCATCTTTTTTCCCCCTTGTGATCACTCGCTTATTGTAACGGGCACGCCCGCTTCACGCAAATGTGAAAGCGGTATCATGATTTGCCCTTTTTTTGGCCATAGTTTCCCCGTTAGAGTAATGACGAAGGCCGTCATCATGCTAGTTCATAGATATGGTAGGGCCGCACGCCCTGATAGGAGAGAGAGGATAACGCAATGTTACTCAAACGCACCCCCAGCTGGCATATGAAAGAGTCATTGGCCACAGATGAACATATTTATCATAACCGCCGCCAGTTTCTGAAAGCGGCTGGCCTCACTGGCGTGGGGCTAATGGCTAGCTCTACAGGCTTATCATCACTGGCCCATGCCGCCCCTATCACCGGCTTTCCGGCGATGCGCAATCAGGCCTATCAGCTTGACCGTGATATCAGCCCGGAAGATGACGCGACAACCTATACTAATTTTTATGAATTTGGCTCCAATAAGAATATTTGGCGCAAAGCTCAGAAACTCGTCACGGACCCATGGATGGTCAGGATTGATGGGCTCTGTCATAACCCGATGGAAATTGACGCCGCTGACCTGATTAAAAAGACAGGCCCGATGGAAGAGCGCCTCTATCGCCATCGCTGTGTGGAAGCGTGGGCCATGGCTGTGCCATGGACAGGGGTGCCGCTGGCAAAATTAGTAGCGCTAGCTGACCCAAAACCAGAGGCACGCTATTTGGTGATGGAAACCTTCCTTGACCCGAAAGTGGCACCAGGGCAAAGCCAATCATGGTTCCCATGGCCTTATGTAGAAGCGCTGCGGCTGGATGAAGCGACGCATGAGCTGGCCTTCCTTGCCACAGGGCTTTATGGCAAGGAAATGCCCAAGCAAAATGGCGCACCTATCCGCCTGGTCGTGCCGTGGAAATATGGCTTTAAATCAATTAAATCCATCACACGCTTTTCCTTTGCGGCTGAGGCCCCTTTGAGTTTCTGGCAGGAAGCAAATGGCAATGAATATGGCTTTTTTGCCAATGTGAACCCTGAGGTACCTCATCGTAGATGGTCACAAGCCACCGAACGGCTACTTGGCACAAATGAGCGTGTACCGACCCAGCTCTATAATGGCTATGGTGATTTGGTAGCTGGGCTCTATCAGAATGATAATCCAAAGGACCTCTTCTTCTAAGAGAGGCTGGGGATAAGAGGCAGGGGAAAGCCATGCCTCTTTATCATTTGTTTTAGCGCCCTAAGAGCGCCATCACCTGATGCGCGATATCATTGGTTTGGTCCAATATCCGTGGCGCCGTGGTAAAGGGCGTACCAAAGGGTTTGCTATAGCCGCCATCTTGCATCTGGCGATGAAAGAGCGCCAGCCGGCCCTCTTCTGGTTGCAGCTCATAGCTGTAAAGCGGCAACCCTGTCATGGCAGCTTCTGACATCATATTCACTGAATCAGAGGTGACCACCATCTCTGTGGCGAGACCAAGCAAGCCAGGATAGGGATTGCCTTCATCTTGGCCCGTCCATAAGCGATGCGGCACTGGCGCTAAGGCCTCAGCCAAAATACGCGCCCCCTCTTTGGAGGTGCGCCGTGAGGTGGCCACAACTAAAAATCGGCCCTGCGCCTTGGCATAAGAGACCAGATCTGCGGCAAATCTTTCATAGTCTTGACGGCGGGGGCGATAGCGACGATTCGTGCCGCCCACCATCACCCCTGTGATAGGGGTGGCAATGGTCCCAAGCCTGTCTGAGAGCGTTTGCGCCTCTTCTGTAATGATGTCAGAGGTCAGACGATTAAGCGCCCCAAGAGAGGGGATAATATGGGCATGGCCCGCAGAGGCCAGCGCATCATGGCGCGGGATGACCATCGCATCAAAATAGCGCGGATCAATATGAGGGTCTTGAATATGAACCAATTTGGTCTGACCGCGATTGAGCCGTTTGATAGCGAGGGCGGCACCAGCCATCCGCTTGCCACAGGCAATCACAAGCTCTGGCCAAGGCGGGCCTAATTTCCGGTCACTGCGGCGTGGGCTGATCGGCATAAAGGGCACAGCGCCCATTTGCGGAAACAAACGATAAATGGGGCTCGGATAAATCTGTACCTGTTTGAAAGGGATCCCCATCGCTTGAACCAACGCCAGCGATTGCGAGACCATGCCCGCCGTCCCATCTGAGATCACCCATGTCTTCATCGCCTCTTTTAAGCGGGCCTCTTCTTGTGCCAATTCGTCCATGAGAGACTCAGAAGATGGGGTGTGAGACATGACGGATACCTCTGGATTTTGGTATTATCTGAAAAAAATCATCACGATTTATCGATAGTATTTTGAAAAATATCTCAAAAATTGTAATATTATTACCAAGACTAGCTTTGGATACTCTAACATCTACTCCATCTTGGGCGCAAAAACTATAGGTTCGAACGACGATGACGAAGAAAATCAAATTAGATGCGGTTGATAAGCAGATTTTGTCTGATCTGCAAGATAATGGCCGTATCACCAATGTTGAACTTGCCCAAAATGCTGGGATTTCTGCGCCGCCCTGCTTGCGCCGTATGCGCACCTTGGAAACCGAAGGTGTGATTAAAGGCTATCATGCTGATATTGATGCCGAAGCACTGGGCTATAGCGTGACGATTTTCGCCTTTGTTGGGCTAACCTCACAGGCCGAGGCCGATTTGCGTGACTTTGAAGAGATGGTTGGTAGCTGGGAGACTGTACGCGAATGCCATATGTTGATGGGGGAAACTGATTTTCTGTTGAAAATCGTGGCCAAAGACTGGGATGATTTTCAAGTATTCCTCACCAGTAAATTAACGCCTGCACCAAATGTGAGCCATGTTAAAACCGCGCTTGCTATTCGCAGCCATAAGGATTTACCAGGCGTGCCAATCGCGCTTGATGAGGGATAAGCCCCCCAACAGAAAAAGGCGGCCAAGAGCCGCCACTTTTTTTATCTGATTGGCAAGTTTGTTAGGCGCCAATAATCTCAATTGAGAGAATCTCATAGGGATGCGGGCCGCGCGGGGTTTGTACCTCAGCGCTATCCCCTACCTTTTTGCCGATCAAAGCCTTGGCAATGGGAGAGGATGTTGAGATTCGCCCTAATTCAATATCAGCCTCATAGGGACCAACAATATGATAGGTGGATTCTTCATCTGTCTCTTCATCTGCGACAACAACCTGGGCGCCAAATGTCACTGTCTCGCCTGTTAATTTGGCCAAATCGATCACTTCTGCACGGCTGGTAACATCTTCAAGCTCTTTGATACGGCCTTCGATGAAAGATTGACGTTCACGCGCCGCATGATATTCCGCATTTTCAGACAAATCACCATGCTCTCTGGCTTCGGCAATCGCACGAATGACGGCCTGCCGCTCTGCATTTTTGAGATGGTTCAATTCTGCCTTTAATGTTTCAAGCCCTTGCGGGGTAAATGGAATCTTTTCCATAGCAACACTCACCTTGCTTATTCTGAGCCTATGAGCCTGTCATAATTAACTGTTTTTGTCATTATGAATCAGCACATAGGCCCTGTATTTTGCTTAAGATGCGGGGAGAAAATCCTGCAGTGATTTCACTTCTAGCGTCGCATTTTGCATCGCTTTGATAGCCGCGACGGCTGCCCGGCTTCCAGCTACGGTGGTGTAGTACGGAATTTTATTTGTCAAAGCGGTTTGACGAAGTGAGAGGCTGTCTCTGATGGAGGCAGCACCATGCGCGGTGTTAAAGACAAGGTCAATCTCGCCAGATAGCATCGCATCAACGGCGTGAGGCCGGCCTTCCATCACCTTATTGATTTTGGTCGCTGGTACATTAGCCGCCGCGAGGGCCGCATGTGTCCCGCCTGTGGCAACAATGGAGAAGCCAAGAGAGACAAGCTCTGCACAAATCGGCACATAGGCCGCTTTATCAGCATCTTTAATAGAGATAAAGACCGTGCCTTTCAGCGGCAAATGCGTGCCTGCCCCCATTTGTGATTTGGCAAAGGCGCGACCGAAATCTTTATCAATCCCCATGACCTCGCCTGTCGATTTCATCTCTGGGCCAAGGAACACATCAACGCCTGGGAAACGCTCAAACGGGAAGACCGCCTCTTTGACTGCGATATGATCCAGCGGCTTATCTTCAAGCGCAAAGCTGCTGAGCTTTTCACCAGCCATGATGCGTGAGGCAATTTTGGCCACTGGCACGCCTGTGGCTTTGGCCACAAATGGCACGGTGCGAGATCCGCGTGGGTTGACTTCAAGAAGATAAACCTCTTCATCCTTCACCGCGAATTGGACATTCATCAAACCCACCACATTCAAGGCGCGCGCAAGGGAATCAGTCTGGGCTCTGATCGTTGCGAGCACCGCATCTGATAGATTTTGCGGTGGCAAAGAACAGGCAGAGTCACCGGAATGGATACCAGCTTCTTCAATATGTTCCATGATACCAGCGATAAAGACATCTGTGCCGTCGCAGAGCGCATCCACATCCACCTCAACCGCATTATCCAAGAACCGGTCAATCAGGACAGGATTGTCACCAGAGACAATCACCGCATCACGCATATAGCGTTCCAATTCTTCGGTCTGATGCACCACTTCCATCGCGCGGCCACCCAATACATAAGAGGGGCGAATGACGACAGGCAGGCCAATCTCATCAACGATGGCGCGTGCCTGCGCCGCTGATGTGGCGATACCATTAGCAGGCTGTTTGAGGTCAAGCTTCATCAATAATTGTTGGAAGCGCTCTCTATCTTCGGCCAAATCAATCGCATCTGGGCTTGTGCCAAGAATAGGAATACCAGCAGCTTCAATCGCCGCCGCAATTTTCAGCGGCGTCTGACCACCAAGCTGGACAATCACCCCTTTGACGGTGCCTGTTTCTTGCTCCTTGCGGATGATAGAAATCACAGTCTCAGCCGTAAGAGGCTCAAAATAGAGGCGATCTGAGGTGTCATAGTCAGTTGAGACTGTCTCAGGGTTACAATTCACCATGATGGTCTCATAACCCGCCTCAGTCAGAGCATAGGCCGCATGCACACAGCAATAATCAAACTCAATGCCCTGACCGATGCGGTTTGGTCCGCCGCCTAGGATAACCACCTTCTCACGATCAGAGGTGCGCGCTTCACAAGCCGCCCCTGCCGTATTTTCAAATGAGGAGTAGAGATAGGCGGTGGCTGAAGAGAATTCAGCCGCACAGATATCAATCCGCTTGAACACAGGTGTAATGTTATGAGCGAGGCGCGCCTCTGTCACAGCGGCTTCGGTCATGCCTGCCAATTGGCCCAAACGCTCATCCGAGAAGCCCAGCGATTTCAGCTGACGCAACCCATAATCTGATTGCGGCAAGCCATCATCTTGTACCGCTTTTTCATGGGCGATGATATTGGCCATACGCTCTAGGAACCACGTATCCCATTTGGTGATGGAATGAAGCTCATCAATCGATAGGCCGGCACGCATCGCCTGGGCAATCCGCAAGATACGGTTCGGTGTTTGGCCTGAGAGCCAGCCGCGCATCGCATCCTCTGAGGAGGCATCATCTGTTTCTGGCAGGTCAATTTCATTCAAACCGCACAAGCCTGTTTCCATGGAGCGCAGCGCTTTTTGCAATGATTCCTCGAAAGAGCGGCCGACTGACATTGCCTCGCCAACTGATTTCATAGAGGTTGATAATTCAGCGACCGCGCCAGAGAATTTCTCAAAGGTAAAGCGCGGGATTTTGGTCACAACATAGTCAATGGTTGGCTCAAAGCTGGCGGGTGTGACTTTGGTGATGTCATTATCAAGCTCATCAAGCGTGTAGCCAATGGCCAGCTTTGCCGCGACTTTTGCAATCGGGAAACCGGTGGCCTTTGACGCCAAAGCAGACGAGCGAGACACACGGGGGTTCATCTCAATCACAATCACGCGGCCATCATCTGGGCTGACAGCGAACTGGACGTTTGAACCGCCTGTATCAACACCAATCTCACGCAACACCGCCAAAGAGGCATCACGCAACACCTGATATTCTTTGTCAGTCAGTGTTAGCGCAGGGGCGACCGTGATAGAATCACCGGTATGAACGCCCATCGGATCGACATTCTCAATCGAACAAACAATGATGCAATTATCGGCCTTGTCACGCACGACTTCCATCTCAAATTCTTTCCAGCCAAGCAAAGATTCTTCGATGAGGATTTCAGTCACAGGCGAGAGGCGCAGACCATCTTGTACAATTTTTTCAAACTCAGCGCGGTTATAAGCAACACCGCCCCCTTCGCCGCCAAGGGTAAAGGAGGGGCGAATAATCGCAGGCAAGCCAACGACATCAAGGGCCGCAATGGCATCATCAAAATTATTCACCGTGCGAGAGCGGGCTGATTCCAGACCGATTTTATCCATCGCATCACGGAATAATTTTCTGTCTTCGGCTTTTTCAATCGAGGCAGGGCGTGCGCCAATCAGCTCAACATCATATTTTTCAAGCACGCCACTTTCATGCAAGGCCAAGGCTGTGTTCAAAGCGGTCTGGCCACCCATTGTTGGCAGCAAGGCATCGGGCCGTTCTTTGGCGATGATTTTTTCAACCATATCAGGGGTAATCGGCTCCACATAGGTGGCATCTGCCATCACCGGGTCTGTCATAATGGTCGCTGGGTTCGAATTGACCAGAATTACACGGTAGCCTTCTTCTTTGAGGGCTTTACAGGCTTGTGCGCCTGAATAGTCAAATTCACATGCCTGGCCAATGATGATGGGCCCAGCACCAATGATCATAATGGAAGATAAATCGTCTCTGCGTGGCATTTTCGGGCGTTCCCTTTTAACGTCGTTAGACTTTGTTCAAACTCATAATCAGGATCGTGGCAGCTTATTTTTGCGCCGCCATCATATCTGTGAATCGCGTGAATAAATGGCGTGAATCATGCGGACCTGGTGATGATTCTGGATGATATTGCACACAGAACATCGGCTTTGTCTTATGACGCACCCCTTCGACAGACCCATCAAACAAAGAGCGATGTGTCACCTCTAGATGATCAGGCAAGTTGTCTTCATCCACCATGAAGCCATGATTCTGGCTCGTAATTTCAATCTGGCCAGTGATGAGGTCTTTCACCGGATGGTTCGCCCCGCGGTGGCCCTTATCCATCTTCACTGTCTTCCCGCCTTGAGAGAGCACTAACAGCTGATGACCAATACAAATCCCAAAGACCGGAATATCAGCCGCTACTACCTTGGCAATCTCGGCACCGGCATAGGCGGCTGTTGCCGCTGGGTCACCTGGACCATTTGATAAAAAGACACCATCAGGCTTATGCGCCATAATCTCATCAGCGCTGGCATTGGCTGGCAAGGTTGTGACCTGACAGCCTGCCTCAATCAAACAGCGCAGAATGTTATGCTTAATCCCAAAATCAAGCGCCACCACATGATAGGCGCCTTCGGTTGTGGTGAAGGCTTGTGCGTCCAAATCATAGACGCCTTGCGCCCAGCTACCGGCCGCCTCTGCTGTGACCTCTTTGGCGAGATCCATCCCGTTGAGGCCAGGCCAGCTGCGGGCCATCTCTTGCAAGGCAGGGATATCAAATTGCCCATCAGCGCGGTGGCAAATCACACCTTTTGGTGCGCCATGATCGCGGATATATTGTGTCAGTGCCCGTGTATCCACCCCTGAAATACCTGGCAGATTATGATGGATAAGCCAGGCTTCAAGGGGGCTGTGTGAGCGCCAATTAGACGGGCTAGTCACATCATTACGGACAATCATACCAAGGCAGGATGGTGTGGTGGTTTCCACATCAACATCATTTGTGCCGATATTACCAATATGGGGAAATGTGAAATTGATGATTTGCCCAGCATAGGACGGGTCTGTCATAATCTCCTGATAGCCTGTCATCGAGGTGTTAAAGCAGACTTCGCCGACATTTGTGGTCTCTGCCCCAAATCCCGTGCCGGTAAAAACTTGGCCATCCTCAAGAACAAGAATGGCCGTTGGCTGAAACGATATCACTGCTTTTTCGACAGGTTTATTGTGAAGAAGGTTGCTCTGTGCCATGCGTGCCAAAACCTCGACGTCAAAAAATCTACAAATACGGTCATTTTTCGCAGTCTACCCAGCGCTTTTCCAAGCACTTTGGGGTATGGTGGGCAAAATCTGCGCAAAATTGCCATTTGATACAGTGAAAGCAGGGCAAAGGTCAAGGGCTGGCGCCCCTCAAATAACGATATTTTTCTTGTCTGGTGAAAATTCCTGCTATAAAAGGCCCCTCCGGTCTGGTGGCGCGTTGGCTTCATCAGTCCCCCACGGAACAAACTCAAGGAGGCTATGATGCGTGAGGCCATTAGCAAAGCGCAGAAAGACGCCCTGAAAGATAAAGATAAGACTGCGCTAGCAACAATCCGCTTGATTACTGCCGCGCTGAAAGATCGCGATATCGCCGCGCGCAGCAAAGGCAATACAGACGGTATCTCAGATGATGAGATTCTCTCTTTATTACAAACCATGATTAAGCAACGCACCGAATCGGCGAAATTATATACAGATGGCAATCGTCTTGACCTTGCCGCGTCTGAACAAGAAGAAATTCGTGTGATTCAGAAATTCTTGCCCACCCAATTAAGTGACGAAGAAACAAAAGCAGCGATTGAAGAGGCGATTGCCGAATCAGGCGCTGCCTCCGTCCGTGATATGGGCAAGGTGATGGGCATTATGAAGGTGAAATATGCCGGCCAGATTGATTTTGGTGCCGCTAGTGGCCTTGTCAAAGCACGGCTCATGCAAGCGGAATAGCAAACCGCCTCTTCATGCCATGATATAATGTCACATGATATAAAAGAGGGGGTCACCCCTCTTTGTCATTTTAAGGCGCAGGGGGCTTGCTTGTTTTTCATCGCGGCTTTGCGCTAGGATAATAGCATTAGAACAGGCACGCCAGGCGTGAGAGGAAAAGGGTAGAGCATGGCATTCACGCCTGATTTCATTGATGATGTGAGGTCGCGAATCACGCTATCAAATGTGATTGGCAAGCGTGTGAAATTAACGCGCAAGGGCCGTCGCCATTCTGGACTTTGCCCCTTTCATAATGAAAAGACCCCCTCTTTTTCCGTCAATGATGATGAGGGGTATTATTATTGCTTTGGCTGTGGGGCGGGCGGTGATGCCATATCTTATTTGCGGGAAAGTGAAGGGCTTGATTTCACCGAAGCGGTAAAGCGGCTAGCAGAAATGGCAGGTGTGCCAATCCCTGACCAGCGTCCGATTGACCCTGTGAAACAAAAGCGCCGGCAATCTGTGATGGAAGCGCTTGAGGCTGCCGCGCAATTTTATCGCCAGCAATTAGAGACAGATGCGGCTGGGGCGGCCCGTCGCTACCTCACCCAACGCGGCCTATCAGCCGCCACTTTGGCCGATTTTCAAATTGGCTATGCCCCGCGCCAAGGCTTGCGCGCCCATCTCATGGCGCGCGGCTTTGATGAAGAGACATTGGTGACAGCCGGGCTCTGTGGCCGCTCTGATCGTGACAAGTCGCTCTATGATTATTTCCGTGACCGTATCATCTATCCGATTTGCAACCGCCAAGGGGCGGTTATCGCCTTTGGCGCACGCGCGATGGGTGATGCCATGCCAAAATATCTGAACTCCCCTGATGGGCCAACTTTTGCCAAAAAAGCGGTGCTTTATGGATGGGGACAAGCGCGAGAACGAGTGCGGCGGAACCTGCCTTTATTGGTGGTGGAAGGCTATATGGATGTGATTGCGGTGAGTGCTGCCCATGCCGGCGCAGCCCTCGCCCCGCTTGGCACCGCTTTGACCGAACAGCAGATTAGCTTGGTCTGGAAATTGCATGATGAGCCTGTGCTTTGTTTTGATGGAGATAAGGCAGGACAGCAAGCCGCATTACGCGCGATTGAGCGAATTCTGCCAGTGTTAGAGCCTGGAAAATCTGTGCGCATTGCGGTGATGCCAACAGGCAAAGACCCAGATGACATCCTAGCCGATGAAGGCGTTGAAGCGTTCAAAGCCATTATCGCCTCAGCGGCGAGCCTCACCGAAGCGCTATGGACGCAAATGGCCCAGCATTTTAATGTGAATGATCCGGCAGGGCGGACGGCCTTTTTCCAGCAGCTGCGCGACCTCGTAAAAACCATCAGCCATACGCAGACCCGCCAATCCTATGGCGATGAGATCGAATATCGCATTGCGGGCTTGCGTGCCCAATTACGCAGCGGTGGCGCCAGCTCTGGCAGAGGGCCGATGATGCGGCCAACCCGCCGCCCACAAACAGGGGCGCGTATGCGGCTGGTAGCCATGTTAGCGCTTTTCACCGCCCATCCCAGCCGAATCACAGATCATTATGAAGAGCTATCTTTGGCCGATTTTGCACAATTAGGCGGCGATAAACGGCTCGAAGATGCAAAAAAAGAGATATTAGATGCGGTGATTCGCGATGCTGACCTTGACGGTGATGCCCTCAGACACCATTTACAGGAGACAGGTCATAGCCAGATATTGTCTGAATGTTTTGGGAATGATATGGTGTCGCGTCTGGGAGCGCCGCCAGAATCGCTAAGCCAAGAGAAAGTCGATCGCTTGATCGCTGATCTGATGGCGCGATTACCGAAGTAGGATAATCGGTTTGGCCTCGCCCTCAGCGTGGTGGGTAGATTTTTTGACAAGCGGGAGACCATAGCTATATGGCACGTAAAGCAACAGCAGCAGCAGACACCCCTGAAACCAAAGGCGATGCGCCAGTTCTGGATACAAGTAGCTCAAGCATTAAAAAGCTGATCAAACTTGGTAAAGAACGCGGCTATGTCACGCATGATGAGTTGAATGCTGCTCTGCCACAAGATGAATTATCATCAGAGCAAATTGAAGATGTGATGGCCGCCTTATCAGAGATGGGCGTCAATGTTGTTGATTCAGCCGATGATGATACGGCGTCTGATGGCGATAATAATGACAGCGATACCCCCTCAGGGAATTTATCTGATTCAGATGTCTCTGGGTCTGATGATCCTGTGCGCATGTATTTGCGGGAAATGGGAACGGTTGAATTGCTATCACGTGAGGGTGAGATTGCAATTGCCAAGCGCATTGAAGCCGGCCGTGAGATGATGATTGGCGGCTTGTATGAAAGCCCGCTTACCATCCGCGCCTTATTGCAATGGGCCAAACAGGTTGAAGAAGGCATTGTGCCGCTTCGCGATATCATTGATTTGGATACCACCTATACCAAGCTCAACGGCACACCGCTGGTCGATCAGAATGAGATTAACCTCGAAGGTGGTGATGACGCAGAGATGTCTGACCTGACTGATGATGAGGAAGAAGACGAAGCTGAAGACGAAGCCGAAGACGGTCAAGAAGATGAAGCAGGCGATGGCACAGAGGCCAGCAGCTCAGATGATGATGAGTATGATGATCTGAATATGTCGCTCGCTGCCATGGAAGAAGCCATCTATGATGATGTGTTTGCGAGCTTTAAAGAAGTGGATAAAGCCTTTGCCGCCTTTAACAAATTACAGCAAGCCAAATTGAAATTAATGGCAGCTGATAAGCCTGTGGCGGCAGCTGATGAGCAAGCCCTATTGATGGCACGCATCACTTTGGCTGAAAAGATGGAAGCTGTGCATTTAAATACGGGCCGCCTTGAAGCGCTGTCTGAACAGCTATTTGACTTAAACCGCCATGTCACAGCCTTGGAAGGGCAGATGCTGCGCTTTGCGACGGATTGTAAAGTGAATCGCGCGCAATTTATCGAAGCGTGGACAGGGCGTGAGATTGTCAAAAATTGGCCAGGTGATAGCTATAGCACAGCGGCATGGCGCAAAATGACTGACAAACATAGTGAGGCCATTGCCCAAACACAGGAAAAAATGAGCTTGATGATCGAAGATGTCGGGCTGTCTATCCCTGAGTTCAGAGAAGTCATTCAAACCGTTCAGCGCGGCCAAAGAGAAGCCGCACGTGCCAAGAAAGAGATGGTAGAAGCCAATCTGCGTTTGGTGATCTCTATTGCGAAGAAATATACCAATCGCGGACTGCAATTCTTGGATCTCATCCAAGAAGGCAATATCGGCCTGATGAAGGCGGTTGATAAATTCGAATATCGCCGCGGCTATAAATTCTCAACCTATGCCACCTGGTGGATTAGACAGGCGATCACACGCTCAATCGCCGATCAGGCCCGCACCATCCGTATCCCTGTTCATATGATTGAGACGATCAATAAATTGATCCGTACCTCTCGTCATATGTTGCATGAAATTGGACGCGAACCGACCCCTGAAGAATTGGCAGATAAGCTATCTATGCCCCTTGATAAGGTGCGCAAGGTGCTCAAAATTGCGAAAGAGCCTATTTCTTTGGAAACACCGATTGGTGATGAAGAAGATAGCCAGCTTGGTGATTTCATCGAAGATAAGAATGCCGTGCAGCCTTTGGATGCGGCCATCCAGTCAAATCTACGTGAGACAACCACAAGAGTGCTCGCGAGCCTCACGCCGCGTGAAGAGAGAGTCTTGCGTATGCGCTTTGGCATTGGTATGAATACCGACCACACATTAGAAGAAGTTGGTCAGCAATTCTCTGTCACCAGAGAACGTATCAGACAGATCGAAGCCAAAGCCCTGCGGAAACTCAAACATCCGTCACGGTCTCGGAAATTGCGGAGCTTCCTCGAACATTAAGCCAGCGATATCACAGCTGGTTTGATGGAACGATAAGGGCAAAGGGGCCTGTAGTTCAATTGGTTAGAACCCACGGCTCATAACCGTGTTGTTGCAGGTTCGAGTCCTGCCGGGCCCACCACCCTTCCCCCTCCTCTTATTGCGGTTCATTCGCTGGCAGCGATGTGCTTGCCGGATGCATTTCGCCAATCACCGCTGGGTCTGGCGTCTCGTTAAAGCCGAAAATCACCCAGATGACTAATAGCATCACTATCACCAAAAAGGAGAGGAGCTGCGTTGAGTTTGGCGTTGGCCGTGCCTCTTTCTGTATCATGATAACCTCCTGACATATCTGTAAAGAGCGCTGTCATGATATCGGCTAAAGGTTAATTTTTCGTTAATGGCAAAGAAAAAGCCCGTCTCTCGAAACAGACGGGCTTTTTATGACTATTCGTAGATGAGCGACTAGCTATCAGCTTTGGTTAGCGCATCTGTGGCCCGCTTAATTCGTGCCATCGCATCTTCGAGAGCAGCGGTAGAGGTGGCATAGGAAATACGGAAATGAGGTTCAAGACCAAAGGCCGCCCCCTGCACGGCCGCGACGCCGCCTTCTTCTAGGAGCCAGGTTACAAAATCACCATCTGAGGTGATGACCTGACCATCAGGGCGTGTTGCCCCAATCACGCCAGAACAATTTGGATAGACATAAAAGGCGCCATCAGGTGTTGGGCAATCAAGACCATCAATCTCATTCAAGGCATTCACGACCAAAGTGCGACGTTCTGCGAAATGGACGAGATTATTTGCCATGAAATCAAGTGGACCATTCAGAGCAGCAACTGCCGCATGCTGTGCGATTGAATTCGGGCTTGATGTTGATTGTGACTGGATTTTAGCCATCGCCTTAATCAAAGGTTGCGGACCACAGGCATAGCCAATCCGCCAGCCTGTCATGCAATAGGCCTTCGACACACCATTACAGGTTAAGGTGCGCGGCTGAAGGTCTGGAGCGACCTCTACCAAAGTGGAGAATTTGAACCCATCATAGACAAGATGTTCATACATATCATCGCACATCACCATCACATGTTCATGACGACGCAACACATCGGCAAGCGCCGCTAATTCAGCGGCACTATAGCCAGCACCTGTTGGATTTGATGGGCTATTGAGAATCAACCATTTGGTTTTTGGTGTAATCGCAGCATCAAGCGCCGCTGGTGTGAGCTTAAAGCCAACCTCTTGCGGACAAGACACAGGCACTGGTACACCTTCGGCCAACAGCACCATATCAGGATATGACACCCAATAAGGGGCAGGGATGATCACTTCATCACCTGGGTTCACTGTCGCCATCAGCGCATTATATAATACCTGTTTGCCGCCTGTGCCGACTGTGACCTCTGCGGTCTTTGTTGTGATGTTATTTTCACGCTGAAATTTATCGACAATGGCTTGTTTTAATTCAGGAATTCCATCAACAGCCGTATATTTAGTTTTGCCATCTGCCATGGCGCGTGACGCGGCCTCTTTGACGTGGTCAGGCGTATCGAAATCAGGTTCACCAGCGCCGAGGCCGATCACATCATGGCCGGCGGCTTTTAACTCAGCTGCCTTCGTTGAAACAGCAATGGTTGGTGATGGTTTAATACGAGATAGTCTATCAGCTAGCATCGCTGATCTCCTCTGTCGGAATTATGTTGAAAAGTGATGCAAAAATACGCCTCAATCTGCGTGCTGTCCAATAAAAAGCTGAAAAAGATTTCTGGTTGCTTATGGTCAAATGGCCGCAGGCGAACTAGATTTGCATCATGTCTATAGAAACACGTGATGAGCTTTTAGCTACCTTATTTGCCGAGAGAGATGCCGGCCCTGCCGCCTATGAGCTGCAAACAAATTTTGCGCCAAATGGTGACCAGCCAGCCGCGATTGCCGAATTGCTGTCTGGTGTTGCCGCAGAGGAGCGTGATCAGGTGCTGCTTGGTGTGACAGGGTCAGGCAAGACCTTCACCATCGCCCATGTCATTAATGAGACCAAACGTCCGGCCCTCATCCTTGCGCCTAACAAGACACTGGCTGCCCAGCTTTATGGCGAGATGAAAAGCCTATTTCCGAATAATGCGGTCGAATATTTCGTCTCTTATTATGATTATTATCAGCCAGAGGCCTATGTGCCACGCTCTGATACCTATATCGAAAAAGAATCCTCTATCAATGAGCAGATTGACCGGATGCGCC
>CALEYP010000031.1 GCA_937924895.1 uncultured Alphaproteobacteria bacterium | reverse complement strand
CGCTTGATACTGATATAAGAGAGTAGAATGTCACAGAGTAGAACATATCGTATGATTGAACGGCGGAAGTCACGTCAAATCCAAGTCTGTTCAGTGGCGGTTGGTGGTGATGCGCCTATCTCAGTCCAAACGATGACAAACACTCTGACGACTGATATCACAGGCACGCTTGATCAAATTCACAAAGCAGCTGATGCCGGTGCTGATATTGTACGGGTCTCTTGTCCTGATGAGGAGTCAACGGCCGCGCTTCATACAATTGTGAAACAAAGCCCTGTGCCAATTGTGGCAGATATTCATTTTCATTATAAAAGAGCGATTGAGGCTGCTGCTGCTGGGGCGGCCTGCTTGCGAATTAATCCTGGAAATATTGGCAGCGAAGATCGTGTGAAAGAAGTGATCCGTGCTGCGCGTGACAGCGGGGCCTCTATTCGTATTGGTGTGAATGGGGGCTCACTGGAAAAGCATTTGCTCGAAAAATATGCTGAACCATGTCCAGAGGCTTTGGTTGAATCAGCCTTAGATCATGCCCGTATTTTACAAGATCATGATTTTCATGAATTCAAAATCTCGGTAAAGGCGTCTGATTTATTCTTGGCTGTGGCTGCCTATCAGCAATTGGCCGAACAAATTGATTGCCCGCTCCATATCGGGATCACAGAAGCAGGCGGCCTACGCGCTGGTACTGTGAAATCTGCAATTGGTTTGGGTAATTTATTATGGGCTGGTATTGGTGATACTATTCGTGTCTCGTTATCAGCTGACCCGGCGGAAGAAGTGAAAGTGGCCTATGAGATGCTAAAATCTCTTGGTTTGCGTCGGCGCGGGGTCACCGTCATTTCTTGTCCCTCATGTGCTCGTCAGCAATTTGATGTGATCAAAACGGTACAGGAGATTGAAGAGAAATTAGATCATATCGATGTGCCGCTGACCGTATCGATTATTGGTTGTGTGGTAAATGGTCCTGGTGAAGCCCGTGAAACTGATATTGGTTTGACGGGGGGCGGACGTGGCACACATCAGATTTATATTTCAGGTATGGCTGATCATCGGTTGAGCCATGATGATATTGTCAGCCATGTCGTCTCACTTGTCGAAGATAAGGTCGCTGCTATCAAAGCAGCAGATCAGACGCTAAGTCCTTCCTTATAACCTTACAAACTGATAGAGAGTTATATGCGTATCCTTCAGCCAGCCAGAGGCACGAGCGATCTACTTCCCAGCGATAAAGCGCGTCATAATCAAGTGGTGAGCACCGCGCAAACCATCAGCGCGCGCTGTGGCTTTCAGGATATGGCAACACCGATTTTTGAATTTACAGATGTCTTTCGCCGTCCTTTGGGTGACACATCTGATGTGGTATCAAAAGAAACCTATTCATTTGAAGATAGAGGTGGCACAGAATTAACATTGCGCCCAGAAAATACCGCTGCGGTGATGCGGGCTGTGATCTCTAATGGTCTTACGCAAACGCTGCCGCAAAAATATTTTTACGCAGGTCCAATGTTCCGCTATGAGCGCCCTCAAAAAGGACGCATGCGCCAGTTCCATCAAATTGGTGTAGAGCTGATCGGGCCATCCTCTCCTTTGGCAGATGCTGAAGTGATCACATGCGGGGCAGATATTCTTGATGAATTAGGTGTGTTGTCAAAATGCACTTTGCATCTTAACAGCTTAGGAGATACAGAAAGCCGTCAAGCCTATCGTGCGGCCCTCATCTCATATCTCACGCAATATCAAGATTCTTTAAGTGAGGATAGCCAGCGCCGCCTGTCACAAAATCCGTTGCGAATTTTGGACTCCAAAGATGAGACAGACCGCCAGATTATTGCAGATGCTCCTATCTTATCAGATTACTTAAATGAGGCATCTCGCGCCCATTATGATGTGCTCACAAATGCTTTATCCAAAGCTGGCATTGATTTTGTGGCAGATCCGCGGCTTGTGCGTGGTCTTGATTATTATTGCCATACGGCTTTTGAATTCATCACCGATGCGCTCGGCGCCCAAGGTACCGTGTTAGGCGGTGGCCGCTATGATGGGTTGGCTGAAATGCTGGGCGGTCCCGCTTTGCCAGCGGTTGGTTTTGCCGCAGGTATCGAACGGCTATCTCTGTTAATCGATGAGCCAGCGGCTGCGAGTGCTGATTTAATGGTTATTTCACTTGATAAAGAATTAGAGGCAGAAGCGTTTGCCTTGGCGAGTCAGCTTCGCCGCGCTGGCTATTCTGTTGATGTACCATTTTCAGGGAATCTCGGCAAAAAGCTGAAACGGGCTGATAAGCTCGGCGCCCCTCGTGTGATTTTGCTGGGCACTGATGAATGGCACAATAATCAACTTCAGGTGAAATCTCTTGCGACAGGCGATACCGCGCTTGTGGCACGTGATGACCTGCTTTCATTTCTTTCGTAATTTTGATTTCAGTTAGGGTTTCGTCACCATGTCATTAGAAGAAAATATGGATAAGGTGCTGGCGCGCCGCGCTGAGATTGAAGATAAATTGGCCAGTGGCACGCCCATGTCGCCCGATGAGCTGACAAAATTGTCACGAGAATTGGCTGATGTAAAACCTGTTGCTGAACAAATTCTAAAAGTGCGTGGTCTGACGCAAGCGATTGAAGATGCCAAAGCCATCATAGCTGAGGGTGAAACCGATAAAGATATGATTGAGATGGCCGAGCTGGAGATTGAAGAGCTTAGTGCGCAGATCCCAGAGGAAGAACATGCCCTGAAATTATTGCTTTTGCCAAAAGATGCCGATGATGCGCGTAACGCGATCTTAGAAGTGCGGGCTGGCACAGGTGGTGATGAGGCCGCATTATTTGCCGGCGATTTATTTGGCATGTATCAGCGTATGGCCACCCGTTATGGTTGGCGGTTTGAAGTATTGGAAGTCTCCGAGACTGGGATTGGCGGTTATAAAGAAGCAGCCGCAACAATCTCTGGACAGGATGTATTTGCGAGATTGAAATTTGAATCAGGTGTGCACCGTGTGCAACGCGTGCCAGAAACAGAGGCCGGCGGTCGTATTCATACCTCGGCGGCGACCGTTGCGGTGTTACCTGAGGTAGAAGATGTTGATATTGAGATCAATGAAGCTGATTTGCGGGTTGATGTGTTCCGTGCCTCTGGTCCTGGCGGTCAGTCGGTGAACACAACTGATTCGGCGGTGCGGATCACGCACCTGCCAACAGGGATTGTTGTGAGTCAGCAAGATGAAAAATCACAGCATAAAAACCGTGCGAAGGCGATGAAGATTTTGCGGGCCCGTATCTATGATGCTGAACGCGCTAAGCAAGAAGCAGAACGAGCCGCCTCACGCAAAGGCCAAGTGGGGTCAGGGGACAGATCAGAACGCATCCGCACCTATAATTTTCCGCAAGGCCGTGTCACAGATCATCGAATTAATTTAACCTTATATAAGCTAGATAAGATCCTGGCTGGCGAAGCGATTGATGAAGTGATTGACGCGCTGGCATCTGAAGATCAGGCTGCTCGTTTAGCTGAAGGCATGTAATGCGTGAAGCAAGACATCTCTTAAACGAGATATCAAAACAGCTGGAAGAGGCCGGATGTGCCTCACCGCGGCTAGATGCGAATTTGTTATTGCAAATGGCCCTTCAAACAGAAGAGCGCATTTTGATGCATCATGAGGTGTCACTATCGCCAGACCAAGACGCCACTCTTCGCACATTAATTCAGCAAAGACAGGCCGGATGCCCTGTATCACGACTGCGAGGATGGCGTGAATTTTATGGCCTGCGGTTTGTGATAAGTGATGCTACCTTAGATCCGCGCCCTGACTCAGAATGTCTAATAGATGCTGTCCTCCGCAGTGATGTAAATCATGAGGCACCCCTTCAGATCGTTGATTTTGGCACGGGGTCTGGCTGTTTGCTCCTCAGTCTTTTGCATCATCGCCCGCAATGGCAGGGGCTTGGTATTGATGTGTCTCAAAATGCCCTTGAGATAGCGAGACAAAATGCCAACGCACATCAGCTACAAGATCGCGCGCGTTTTCTGTGCTCAGATTGGGATGCTAGCCTCCCAGATGACACTCGATTTGATGTGATTATCTCAAATCCACCTTATATTGCGGAGGCTGACAGAGCTGCGTTGGCGCTAGATGTTGTGAATTATGATCCAGAGACGGCCTTATTTGCGGGCGAGGATGGGCTTTCAGATTATCAAAAGCTCATGCCGATAATCGAAAGGCGGTTGGCAAGGCAGGGTCGTGCCTTCTTGGAAATTGGTCAGCATCAAGAACAAGATGTGGTGGCATTGGCCATCGAGGCGTCTTTGTCTTTGCGTCATCAGCATTGTGACCTATCTGGTACAATCAGATGCTTGGAATTTGGCAGAGCGTCAGATTTTGCCTGATGGATTAGGTTTTTACTTGATAAAAGCGCTGAAAAGAGGCTAAGTAGAAGATACAGGGAATGTGCAGTCATGATAGCACGCCTGTTTTCTCCGTTTATGAAACTTATAAAAATTTAGCTGTCATTTGACCGCGCAGACTAACGGATTGTTATGAGACAAAATCAAAACGCGAAACGCTCAAGAGGCCGTGGCCGTCGCTCCTCAAATATGGGGCAAAATAACATCAATCGAAATACAACATTTGATTCGAATGGCCCAGAAGGACGCTTGCGCGGTAACGCCCAGCAGCTTTTTGAAAAATATACAGCTCTTGCCCATGACGCCCAAGCCTCTGGTGAGCGTGTGTTATTCGAAGCGCACAGCCAATTTGCCGATCACTATTATCGGATCCATCAATCAATTTTGGCAAATGCTGAACAGCGTCGCTTGAATGAAGAACGCTCTCAACGCCGTCGCCAAGATGCGAAATCCGAATCAGAAGATGGTAAGACAGAAAACACGTCAGGTGAGACATCATCTGATGAGGTCGTGGCAGAAGATAACCAAGCGGCAGAGGCAACGTCTGAATCAGAGACAAGTGAAGAGGCAACGGATATTGTTGCTGAAGCGTCTTAAGGCTGCACATCCTCGTCAATAAGTGACATCTGGTCACCCACAGCGATGTGACCAGATGTAACGACCATCGCAAAAACTCCCATATCAGGCGCCCCTGTGGCCGCTGTCAGATCTGCGACGAGACCTTTGCGTCTTGTTGCTGTTTTCGGGTCAACCTCTATTGCGGCGCATCTGCCCACTGGTTCAGTAAACCGAATCCTGGCGTCACCAATCTGTGCCTCTTTGCCAATCAGGTCATATTCGGCAAAAGCTTCAAGCCCTTCAAATAAAATATTAAGACGATAGCGGCGCGAATCAGAGCTGATACCCATTCTCGAATCAGCTTCGCGGAGCGATGCGTGGTTTCCCAGTGAGATAAAAGGTGTCTTGGTATCTGAAAGACCACCGTCTGAGAGGCGAAACAAGCGTGATTCACCTGGCTCTTTGCCAGCAAAGCGAGCAATGCTATCACAGAATCGCTGGCCAGCATCTTCTGTATCTAATCTATCTGAAAATAAAATCTCATTTTTATGTCTGACGACGGCCCGATCTGTCACCGAATCATAAGATAAATCTAATGCAGCAAGTGTTTCATAGTTCATTTGCTGTAGGAAATGCGCTTTTTTCAACCACGAATCAGGTGTGGCTTGCGCGCTGACCTCTGTGCCGGCGCTGATTCCAAACTGACGATCACCTGCCAATAGTGATTCGGTTTCAAGTTTGGTGTGGGTCAGGGCCTGACCAGAGAGACCTTTTACAGGGTAGATGGTGATATCAGTGATTCGAATCATCTTGTGTTTAATTATCATTTGCGGCGAAGAGAACCTGCCCACGGCTGGCTACTTCTTGTTCAATCGAATCAACAATGTTCGCAAAATCATCTAATTCTTCTGATTCGAGCCCTTCCCCAGACGGCAATTTGACTGTGAGGGGGTTCACCTGCTTGTTATTCACTAGCACTTCATAATGAAGATGGGGGCCAGTTGACCGGCCGGTTGACCCCACATAGCCAATAATTTGCCCCTGGCGAACACGCGCGCCGGCAGTCACACCATCGGCGATTCTGGTCATATGGGCATAAGCGGTGGCATAACGCCCGGTATGGCGAATTCTGACATAGCGGCCATAATTGCCGAACCAGCCGGATTTCTGAACAACACCAGATCCCGCTGCGATAATAGGTGTGCCTTTAGGTGCTGCAAAATCGACGCCGCGATGCATGGCATTATAGCCTGTGACAGGGTGGCGTCTCATACCATATTTCGACGACATTCTGGCGCCAGCAATAGGTGTGCGCATCAATGTGCGAACGGCTGATTGTCCGTCTCTATCGTACCAGCCTACGATTCCATCACGATTTTCGAAACGGAAGAATGACATGGTATCACCAGATAGGCGCAAGCCGGCATAATGCAGGGTGCCCGAATTCAAATCTTCGCCTGTGAGCTGGTCAATTTCACGCTCATAAAGAAGTTCAAACTCATCACCACTTCTAACTTCTCTTTGGAAATCTACTGAAAACCCAAGAACGCGGATGAATTCATCAAGGGCCGAGTTTGGCACATCTTGGTCTTCCACTGCATTATAGATATTATTTTCAATGATGCCGCTAGCATAGACAAGGTAACGCTGAACTGGGCGAACCGTCCGAAAGGCGAACCATGATAATGCATCATCAAAAATCAGATAATGGTCGAAATTGGATTTGTCCTTAAAGTGAACACCGACAGGTGTCAGTGCATCACTCTCTTTATCACTGTGATAAGCAATGGCAAATGTCATGCCAATCTGAAGCCGGCGCACATTGATTCGCTGCTGCATGAGTTTGATAACATTAGCCGCCTCACGTGATGAAAAGCCGCCGCGCTTTAAAAGGCCTGCTAGGGTATCACCGCTTTGCAATGTTAATAGTCTCTCAGATGTGGCGCGGCTCGTTGATTCGCGCGCGACCATCTCACTAATGGTGGCCGTTGACACGCCAAACGCCTCTTCAGGTGAGGGGCGTGGTGTGGGCTGCGCAATCGACACATCTGTAGTGCCATAGGATAGAGTAGGGTCTGGCCGGCTGGTCGGAATCGGCGAGACATTTAAAAGCTGTCCCTTATCATCATACAACATGTCATCGGGTATCGCAGCTATGGCAGGAGCCAGAAGAAGCCCGCTTACCAAAGACGCCAGGCATATCATTTGCCCATATGACCGCAATAAAGCTCTCACTTTTTCGAAATCCCCAATTCAGCAGACCGCTCATTATTGACAATGTCGCAGGATCGCCCGAGCCATCACCACAACCGCCTGCATAAAAACATGATTTATCAGGAGAGAAAACCCTAAAACGACACCCTATATATATATGGGGGCGGTTTTAAGCGGCAAATGCCACTATCTGAGGGGAAAAACTTTCTATCATTAGATTAAGGCTTGATTATATAGTCTGTTTGTCGTAACCTGTGCCTCCTGTCGTAAGACAAACTCTTTTCCGAGAGTACCCCCTCAAGCAAAAGCCCTAAGCCTTTGATTTTGGCGGAAAAATTGGAAAAATCTAAAAAATATCAAAAAAAATGAATTTTTTTGAAAATAGGGTTTGACAGTGGGAGGAACGAGGCATATAACACGCCTCACCGCAGCGGAGAACGCCGCTACGGATTACCGGAAACCAAAGAGATTTGATGACCGGTCGCTGATTGAAAAAGTTGATAATTTGGAAGGGATTCGTGGACAGCGGATTAGCAGAGACATCGTTCTTTGTAATATTATGCAGTCTAAAGAATCCAAGATGAATCATATATTGAATGTAATTCAATGTAGCTCATGGATAAACTTTGGGCAGGCTTTCTTGACTATTTATAGTCAGGTTCGTCTAACCTAAGAGTTTGATCCTGGCTCAGAACGAACGCTGGCGGCATGCTTAA
>CALEYP010000030.1 GCA_937924895.1 uncultured Alphaproteobacteria bacterium | reverse complement strand
CCCGCCGAATTTCCACTCGAACGCGCCGGCGGTCGCCTCCCGCTCCTGGTTTCGGGCGATGGCAGCGCGCCGCGGCAAATCAACCAGGACGCGTGGATCTTCGCCGGCACGCTTGCCAAGGGTGACAGGTTGAAACATGCCATCACCGGGCAGGCCTATCTGCTGGTCTCGGAAGGCGACGTGACGGTGAATGGCACCCCCGCCAAAAAGGGAGACGGCATCGCCATGTCAGGCGAAAGCCATGCCAGGCTCGCCGCATACAATGATGCCGAGAGCCTGATCGTCGGAGTTCCGGGCACGCAACGCGCCCGATAGAGCAAAACCAGACCATCGACCCAGGCGGAAAGAATAACACCATGACCAGCCAGCATATGATCGAACAGCAGGTGATCGCACAGCTTTTTACCGAGGCCCGCACTCACAAGGCGTTTCTGGACAAGCCCGTCGCCGAAGAGACCCTGCGCCGCCTTTACGACATCGCGAAATTCGCCCCTTCGGCGTCCAACCTCTGCCCGATGCGCATCGTCTTTGCGACATCTGACGAGGCGCGCCAGACAGTGATCAATGCCGCGGCGCCCGGCAACAGACCAAAGATCGACTCCGCGCCAGTGGTGGCGGTGATCGCGCATGACAGCCAGTTTCACCAGCATATAGGCGCATTGGCGCCGCATATGGATGCCGCTGCCTATGCCGCACAGGACGCTGCCAAGCTGGAGCAGGTCGCCATCGAGAACAGCTGGCTCCAGGCCGGGTTCCTGATCGCCGCCGCCCGCGCACTCGGGCTAGACTGCGGGCCGATGAGCGGATTCGACAAGACGGCGATCGATGACGCGTTCTTCAGCGGGTCAAGCTGGCGCGCCGATTTCCTGTTGAACATCGGCTATGGCGATGGTGACCAGCTTCACCCGCGGGGTCACCGCCTCGGTTTTGACGAGGCCTGCCTGATCGCCTGATCCAAAATGGGAAAATGGCGGAGGGGACGACATCGACGATGGAAAACCGGACAGCAATCGTCCCTATGATCTAGAGACCCACGGCTTTGCGGAGCGCCGCATTCAGCCGGGTCTGCCAGCCCTTCTCATCCTCGCCTTTCAGCATGGCCAGCACGTCCCGGTCGATCCGCACGGTCACCTGCTCTTTGGTGGAGCCGGCCGGGCGCCCTCTGCGGATGATTCTGGCATCGGCAGGCGCCTCCCAGGTGTCAGGGTCGGCAGCGATCTGTCGCTGGAGTTCGGCCTCTTCTGCAGCGGTATTGAATCTGATCACCGGTTTAGTCATCTGAAAACTCTCCGACCCACAATCGGGCCTCGTGATTGGTTGCCGTGCGGAGCGAGATCACCCGCATCCTGTTTACCCGCTGCGTGGTGACAATGGTCATCAACCTGTCCCTCAGCGGAACGATATGGAGGTGCCGTTCTTCGCCATCATGATGCTGTATGTCAGCAAGGCAGGCATAGCCCCAGTCCAGCTGATGAACAATATCGAACCCAAAGCCGCGCTGACGTTTGGTTTCATCACTCTTTCGCGGATCCCATTCGAACCCGCCGTCTCCCGGCCCAGCCATAGCCGGAAGCGTTGGTAGAATTAACAATTACCAGCAAGAATAAATGTAACTACAAATATTAGCAATCATCGATGTTTTGCTTGAAATGGCCAACGAGGGGTTCCGCCAAATCGAAATTTGGCTTCCATCCTCTATTTCACGAGATTGTGAGAAAATGGCGGAGGGGAAGGGATTCGAACCCCCGAAAGGAATTTCTTCCTTTAACGATTTAGCAAACCGCCGCCTTCAGCCACTCGGCCACCCCTCCGCAAAGGGTCAATCGTTGAAGTGGGCTATTGCCCCACGGCGTATGCCCCTTCTTCCTAATGCGCCCCATACAAATTGTCAAATCAACTTTGCGTGATTTTGGCATGTTTTCTGGCGAAATAAAAAAGGGCGATTTGTCCCTGCCCCTCATCGCTCTTAACCACCCTATTTGCGCCCAGATAGCGCGGCCCTTGCCCCCTTCTCAACCATCATCACGCTATGCTATGATCACAACAGCCAAGCAGAAGGAGTGAGCACCCCATGGATCAATTGACAGCGATGCGTGTCTTTGTCGCGATTGCCACCAATCATTCCTTTAAGATTGCCGCTGAACATTTGGATATGACACCCTCTGTTGTGTCAAAACATCTGGCTGCGCTGGAAAACCACCTCGGCACATTATTGATTGAACGCACTACAAGGTCGCTAAAATTAACCGAGGTGGGCCTCGATTATCTTGAGAGATGCAATCAAATTTTGGGCGAGATTGTCGAAGCGGAAACGATGATTTCTTCCTCCTCCTCACAAGTGAGGGGGCTATTGCGCGTGAGCTCTGCCGCTGGCTTTGCGCATCGTCATATTGCGCCGCATATCCCGAAATTTCGCCGTCGCCATCGCCAGCTGACGCTAGACCTCATCTCATCAGACAGGCCCTTTGATAAAAACTCTGATATTGATGTGTCGATTGAGATTGCAGAACCCAACAACGCCACAGGGGTTGAAAACCGTATCCTTGCGCCCAATAGCCGGAAATTAGTCGCCTCCCCGACCTATTTGGAAAAATTCTCAACACCCACAGAGCCCGCTGATTTAGCGCGCCACCAGCTGATCACCCATAGCTTTGGTCATTCCGCGAATGAATGGCATTTCCATAATCCAGATGGCAGCAAATATACCTTCCGCGCCAATGGCCAGATGCGTTTTGATAATGGTGATACGATTATGAGAGCAGCGCTAAATGATGGCGGGCTTGCGATGTTGCCCTCTTATATTGTGTCGAGCCGCCTGCAAACAGGGTCACTTGTCTCTGTCATGGATGATTTGATTGAAGAAGATGTCCCGATTATCGCGGTCTATAAGGCAAATAGCTATCGTCGCCCCAAGATTGAGGCCTTTCTGGACTATCTTGTTGAAGAATTTGGCGAACAGCCTTATTGGGAAAAAGATACCGCCACCACGCCAGCGGCACAGCGCGCCAGCCTATAAAAAAGGCACCTGTTACGGTGCCTCTTTTGTTCAATTTCTCTGGCAGATTTAGCCTAATTTAGACTTTAGCAAATCATTCACCATGGCAGGGTTCGCTTGCCCTTTTGATAACTTCATCGTTTGACCAACAAAGAACCCAAAGAGCTTGTCCTTACCGCCGCGATATTCATCAACCTTATCTTGGTTATCAGCCAACACCTGATCAATCAGCGCTTCAATCGCGCCACTATCAGAGACCTGCTTCAACCCTTTTTCTTCGATGATTACCGCCGCATCTTTGCTGGTTTCCATCATCTCAGCAAACACATCTTTGGCAATACGGCCAGAGATTGTGCCATCAGAAATCAAACCAACGAGACCACCTAATTGGTGAGGGGATACAGGGCTGTCACCGAGTGATTTGCCTGCTTTGTTCAACGCACCAAACAACTCAACAGTCATCCAGTTCGCCACAAGCTTCTTGTCACGTCCCTCTGCGGCTGCCTCATAAAAGGCTGCAGTTTCTTTTTCCTCAGTGATGACCGCCGCATCATAGGATGACAGCCCATAATCACCAATAAGACGGGCTCTAATCTGATCTGGCAATTCAGGGAGCTCTGCTTGTAGCGCCGAGACAAATTCATCGGTAAATTCCAATGGTAGCAAATCAGGGTCCGGAAAATAACGGTAATCATGCGCGTCTTCTTTGCCACGCATCGCCCGTGTGATGCCTGTATTGGTATCAAACAGACGTGTTTCCTGATCAATCTGTCCACCATCTTCAAGAATTTCAATCTGACGCTGCACTTCATAATCAATGGCTTGCATGATAAAACGCACTGAGTTCAAATTTTTCGTCTCTGTGCGTGTGCCAAGCTCATCACCAGGGCGACGCACTGATACATTCACATCAGCGCGCATTGAGCCTTCTTCCATATTGCCATCACATGTGCCGAGATAACGCACGATTGAGCGCAGTTTCTTCATATAAGCACCGGCTTGTTCGGCACTGCGAATATCAGGCTTTGACACAATTTCCATCAAGGCAACGCCAGAGCGGTTCAAATCAATATAACTTTTAGATGGATGCTGATCATGCATCGACTTACCAGCATCTTGCTCTAGATGCAGGCGTTCAATGCCAATCTCAATGGAACTGCCATCTTTAAGGTCAATGGTAATCGCGCCCTCACCTACGATTGGGTGCTTGAACTGGCTAATCTGATAGCCTTGCGGCAAATCAGCGTAAAAATAATTCTTACGGTCAAACACAGAATAGGTATTGATCTGGGCATTCAGTCCCAAACCTGTGCGAATAGCCTGACGCACACATTCTTCATTAATGACTGGCAACATGCCTGGCATAGCCGCATCAACCAATGAGACATTTTGATTTGGGTCTGCCCCAAAACGTGTTGGCGCCCCAGAAAACAACTTGGATTGTGAGCTCACTTGCGCGTGAACTTCCATCCCAATCACAACTTCCCACTCACCTGTACGGCCTGTTACGAGATTGCTCATGAGCGTCCTCCTGCCATCTGTGCTGGCGTCTGCGAGACATTCGCTGCCAATTCTAGCTGTTTGGCAACAGCATATAATTTATCCTCCGCAAACGCATCAGCGAGAACTTGCAAGCCAAGAGGAAGACCATTTGATGTGAAACCTGCTGGCACGGAAATACCAGGGATACCGGCTAGGTTCGCTGGCACCGTGAACACATCATTGAGATACATGGTGATCGGATCATCCTGTTTCACACCGAGCGGGAACGCCGCTGTTGGTGTAGCAGGTGTTAAAATCGCATCCACTGTCTGATAGGCTTCATCAAAATCATTGCGAATGAGGCGACGGACCTTTTGTGCTTTCAGATAATAGGCATCATAATAGCCAGCTGAGAGCGCATAAGTACCGATCATGATACGGCGCTGCACTTCATCACCAAAACCTGCTGCCCTTGTCATTTCATACATATCATCGAGCGACCCGCCCTCTTCGATACGGGCGCCATAACGCACACCATCATAACGTGCCAAATTCGATGAGGCTTCGGCTGGTGCGATAATATAATAGGTCGGCAGGGCATATTTCGTATGTGGCAAAGACACGGGCACTAATTCTGCACCGGCGTCTTTTAACCAAGCTTGCCCCTGCTCCCAAAGCGTGATGATTTCAGGATCCATCCCATCCATTTGATATTCAGATGGTATCCCGATTTTCATCCCCTTAATGCCCGCTGCCATCGCAGCATCTAAATCTGGCATTGCCACATTCGCCGATGTTGAATCTTTGAGGTCGTGACTTGCCATTGATTGCAGCATCATGGCTGAATCATCAACATCTCTTGTAAAAGGACCTGCTTGGTCAAGGGATGACGCAAACGCCACCACGCCCCACCGTGAACAACGGCCATAGGTAGGCTTCATGCCAACCACACCACAAAAGGCTGCAGGCTGTCTGATTGACCCCCCTGTATCTGTGCCTGTTGCAATCAAAGCCGACCGCGCTGCCACCGCAGACGCAGAGCCGCCTGATGAGCCGCCAGCGGCCAGTGCCGGTCCATCAACAGCACTGTACGGGTTTACAGCTGGTCCGAAGACTGATGTCTCATTGGCCGAGCCCATGGCAAATTCATCACAATTCAACTTACCAATCATAACAGCGCCATCAGCCCACAAATTAGCTGTGACAGTTGATTCATACTGAGGGATAAAATCCTTCAAAATGGCCGAGCATGCCGTTGTTGCGAGACCGGAGGTGCAGAACAAATCCTTCACCCCAACAGGAATTCCCTCAAGCGCACCAGCAGTCCCCGCTTGATAAGCTGCATCGCTTTGTGCCGCCATTGCCATGGTTTTGTCTTCATCCATAGCGACGTAATTATTGAGCGCTTTTGTTTCTGCAGCAGCATCATGATAGGCTTTGGCTAGTTCTGATGCGGTGAAATCGCCTTTTGCCAGCGCTTGACGCGCCTGTTTGGCGGTAAAATCTAATAAAGAGCTCATTATTCAACAACCTTTGGCACAACAAAGAAGCCACTGGCTTCTTCTGGCGCATTAGCCAACACTTTTTCTTGAATGTCACCATCACTAATTTCATCGCGGCGCATGGGCAATTTATGCCCCGTCACACTGGCAAGAGGCTCCACCCCATCTGTGGGCACCTCATTTAATTCTTCAATCCAGTTTAGAATGCGATTCAAATCACCTGCGATTGGCATCATACGCTCTTCTGGCACACGTAAACGTGCGAGACGCGCAATCTTTTCGACTGTGGCCTTGTCAATGGACATGGTTTATGCCACTCCCTATGCTAGTAATGAAATTTCCTATGTGCTGACTTATCACTGACTATGCCTATTCGCAACCTTTCAGATGCTCAAAATTCGCTTTTAGCTGGCCAAAAATTCATGGGATTGGATATTGGCAAAAAGACCATTGGCCTGGCGATTGGTGATGCGACACATCAAATCGCTACCCCACACCGTATCTTGTGGCGGACAAAATTCACCAAAGATATGAATGATCTCATCGCTGAGATGGATGAGCTAGGGATCGGTGGCTTTATCGTGGGTTGGCCTCTTAATATGGATGGCACAACAGGGCCGCGCTGCGATTCTGTCAGGGATTTTTGCCATGCCTTCATGCGGATGCGGGACATCCCCATCATTCTTCATGATGAACGCCTCTCTACTGCCGCTGTTGAGCGTGCGATGATTGCGGCCGATATGACACGTCAAAAACGCCATGCGCGCCGTGACGCCCTTGCTGCGACCTGGATTTTGCAATCCGCTTTTGACGTCCTCTCATCAAGCGAATAGAGCTAAATTAGCTAGCTTTTTTGCATAAATCAGGATAGATAACTGGCATGACTACAAACATCATACCTGCGCCCGCCACGCTTTCCTCTAAACATCTGCTTGGCATTGAGGGCATGTCAGTCATGACAATGCACCAGTTGCTTGATAGAGCGAGCTATTTTGCTGATCATCTAACGCAAGATGTGGAACAGACCTTAAAAGGGTCGACCATCGTGAATTTGTTCTTTGAAAACTCTACAAGAACAAGAGTCTCATTTGAAGTAGCAGCTAAAAAACTAGGTGCCTCAGTCCTCAATATTTCTGTCGCTGGCTCATCAGTTAAAAAAGGTGAGACCCTGATCGATACAGCAACAACTTTGAATGCGATGCATCCAGATATTCTTGTGGTCAGGCACCATGCCGCTGGCACCCCTTATTTGTTATCACATCATGTTGATGCCGCCATTATCAATGCCGGTGATGGACGCCGCGAACACCCGACACAAGCTTTGCTGGATGCCCTCACAATTAAGCGTAAATTCGGCCATATTGAAGGTTTGCGCATTGCCATATGTGGTGATATCGCCAATAGCCGCGTTGCCCGGTCAAACCTATATTTGCTAGGCGGTTTAGGGGCCGAAATTCGATTTGTAAGCCCGTCCACCCTCTTGCCGCCCTCCATCGGTGATTTAGGCGTTGGTGTCTATCATGATATGCGCGAGGGCATTAAAGATTGTGATATTGTGATGATGCTTCGCTTGCAGACAGAGCGAATGGAAGGGCGTGAAACGCCAAGCCAACACGAATATTTCAATCTTTTCGGACTTGATAGCGAAAAACTTCAAGATGCCGCACCAAATGCCATGATTATGCATCCTGGTCCGATGAATAGAGGTGTTGAGATTGACTCCCTCATTGCTGATGATCATGAACGCAGCCTCATTCAGAAACAGGTAGAGATGGGTGTCGCAACAAGAATGGCGTGCCTCGAAGCGCTCTACACCCCGTTGGCGCAGGCAAAATAGAGGAGGATGAGATGTCATTATTGCTGAAAAATGCGCATGTCATTTGCCCTGTTCAGCACCTTTATAGCGCTGGCTATCTTGT
>CALEYP010000029.1 GCA_937924895.1 uncultured Alphaproteobacteria bacterium | reverse complement strand
CTGCCCCTGATGAGACAAGTACCGCACGTCCTGCGGGGGAGGCGCGCAATAGGCCATCAAAGGCCCGTATCATATGAAAAATAGATGTTAAATTCACCAGCATGGTGCGGTCCCATGTTTCTGGGTCGCTATGTGCCATAGGTGATAATTGACCAAGCTGGCCAGCATTTGCCACCAACCCATCGAGGCGTCCCCACCGTGAGCCTATTGCAGCTGCAAGACGAGGAATGGCATCTAAGTCAGTCTGATCAAGCTCAACAATGACAGCATTACCGCCAGCGGCTGCTATTTCATCATCTACTTCTTCCAAAGCGCCGGTTGTCCGGCCTGTGATAATCAATTCTGCGCCATGACGTGCCGCTTCAAGAGCAACCTCTTTCCCAATGCCGCGGCTCGCCCCTGTGACGAGAATAACTTTGCCATCTAAAAGTTTGTCAGTCATGATTTTGTTCCAGTTGAGAATTTGGCACCTGCCGTTTTGATAGGATAGTCTCCGCTAAAGCAGGCATCACAGAATTGTGGGCAATCCGTATCACGCCCTTCAGCATGTCCCATGGCGCGATATAATCCATCATGCGAGATAAAGGTGAGGGAATCAGCGCCGATTTCTGCGGCGATTTCTTCAACGCTCATATATGAGGCTATCAATTTGTCTTTGTCAGGCGTATCGACGCCATAAAAGCAAGGGCTGATGGTTGGTGGGCTTGCAATACACATATGGACTTCTTTGGCGCCGGCTTCCTTCACCATTGACACAATTTTACGTGATGTCGTGCCACGCACAATCGAATCATCAATCAAGATACCAGATTTGCCCGCTAACATCGCAATATTGGCATTATGTTTCATCCGTACAGATTGCGTGCGCCCAGCTTGCGTTGGTTGAATAAAGGTTCGTCCCACATAGTGATTACGAATAATGCCTAATTCAAACGGGATACCTGATTCCTCTGCATACCCCAATGCGGCTGGTACACCTGAATCAGGTACAGGTACAACCACATCAGCTGTGATTGATTGTTGCTTGGCTAATTCACGGCCAATTGCTTTTCGCGCTTCATAGACGCCAAGCCCTTCAAAGATGGAATCAGGACGTGCGAAATAAACAAATTCAAAGATACAAAATTTGGAATCTTGTTTGGTAAAGGGAGAGGAGGAATGGCATCCATCCTCATCAATGACAATCATCTCACCAGGGGCAACATCTCGCACAAATTCTGCGCCGACAATGTCTAAGCCACAGCTCTCAGAGGCTAGCACATACCCATCATCTAATTTGCCAAGAACCAAAGGACGAATGCCATAAGGGTCACGGACGCCAATTAATTTATTGTCAAACAGGCAGACAAGCGCATAAGCACCCTCAATCTGCATCAAGGCTTCAATGATGCGCTCTTCTGGTGTCTGACGATGAGAGCGCGCTACGAGATGAATGATAACCTCAGTATCAGTGGTTGATTGAAACAGCGCGCCTGAGGCCACAAGTGAGGCACGTAAGCGTTCGGCATTAATCAAATTACCATTATGGGCGAGGCCAAAATGGCCAAAAGCTAATTCGGTTAAGAATGGTTGAATGTTTTTAAGTTCTGACTGACCCGTAGTTGAGTAGCGATTATGACCAATAGCGGCATGACCAGACATAGCTGCCAAGGCTTCGGAGCCCGCGTCAAAATTTTCCCCTACATGGCCAAGGCCACGCATTTCCTTAAAATGATCACCGTCAAAAGTGACCATGCCTGTTGCTTCTTGGCCGCGATGTTGCAGGGCATGAAGGCCTAAGGCCGTTAGTAAGTGTGCGCTGTCGGCTGGGCCGTAGACACCAAAGACAGCACATTCTTCTTTTAAGCTGTCACTATCATCCAAAGACGCATCAAAAGGGGTTGTCATGCCACATACTCACTTATTAATTTTGCTCATCATTTAACAGGCCAAGCCCATCGGTGCGTGAACTCGTCTCGTCCCCCACGCGCTCTAATGATTTTTCAATAAACTCTGGTTGCGTTGGTGTGAGGGCCTCTATATCTGCGGCTCTCAGCCCAGAAGATAGCTGCTCAGATAAATCTTCTGGCAAAAGGGGAAGGGTCAGATTGCCAAGTGCACGAATGACATTGGCTGATTGTGAGTCGGACGCCGCGGTTGGCAAATTATCCTCGCCGCCAAGGCCAATCACGACCCCCAAATAAATAGCTGTGACGATAAAGACACCGCGGATAAAACCAAACACAACGCCAAGCCATCTATCAAGGGCGCCAAGACCTGCCTTCTTCAGCCCCGGTGACATCAGGCTTGCCAACACAAACCAGATGATCACGATAAGAAGGAAAGGGATTGTCCAGGCTATGCCAGCGGCTAATTCCTCTGAGGGAACGACATTTGCAATAGCCGGCTCAAGAAGCGGTGCTGTCAGGCGCGCTGTGATAACTGATAAGACCCATCCCAGAAGACCCAGTGCCTCTCTTGTCATGCCGCGTAATGTCGACAAAACTGATGAGATCGCCAGCACCAGTAAAATTAGGTAATCAATAAAGTTAAGAGCGGATAAATCCATAAGTGATCACGCACGGCCAAAGGTAATGATTGCCATACCTACTGCATGCCCCCCAAAGTTTCAATTAATTGTGACAGATTTTCAATATGTTGAACAGAGAGGCCAGAGGGTGCAGGCGCTGTTTTTCGTGGGCGCGGCATGATGGCTTGTTCAAACCCGAGTTTGAAGGCTTCTTTTAAACGTGATTCGGCTTGGGCAACCTGTCGTAATTCAGCTGATAATGCTACCTCGCCAAAAAAGACAGAGCGTTCTGGCAAAGGTTGAGAGGTCACAGAGCTAATAAGCGCTGCGGCAACTGCCATATCCGCAGCAGGTTCGGTGATTTTCATGCCGCCTGCCACATTGAGAAAGATATCACGGCCCGAGAGGGGGACTCCGCATCTTGCTTCTAAGACAGCTGTTAACATTGCCAACCTGCCGCTATCCCATCCGACAACATTCCGCCGTGGTGACGCGAGTGACGAGGGTGCTACCAAAGCCTCAATTTCAACCAAGACCGGACGTGTTCCTTCTAAGCCTGCAAATACCGCGGCACCAGCTACATTATCGCGTCTGTCTGCCAAGAAAAGTTCCGATGGATTAGCCACTTCTGACAAGCCAAGCTCTGTCATTTCAAAGACGCCAATTTCATCTGTGGGGCCAAAGCGGTTTTTGACCCCTCGTAAAATGCGGAAATGATGCGATCTATCCCCTTCGAAATAGAGAACTGCATCAACCATATGCTCAAGAACACGAGGTCCGGCAATAGCGCCTTCTTTTGTGACATGGCCGACAAAGAAAACAGCAGCCCCGCAGCGTTTTGCGGCATGAATTAACTCTTGGGCTGAGGCGCGCACTTGACTGACGGTGCCAGGCGCTGAATCAAGCGTTGGCAAATACATGGTTTGAATTGAATCAATCACCACAATGTCAAATCTATGTCGATCACTCAGATCAGCGTCAATGTCTGACGCATTTGTTGCCGTCGCTAATTGTAAAGGTGCCGAAGAGAGCTGTAAGCGCTGCGAACGCATCCGCACTTGTTCAGCTGATTCCTCACCTGAAAAATAGGCGGCCTTCACACCATTAGACGCAAATCGGCATAATAATTGAAGCAATAGAGTCGACTTCCCAATGCCAGGGTCGCCGCCAATAAGAAGGGCAGAGCCAGGCACGATACCGCCACCAACAACGCGATCAAGCTCATCTATGTGTGAACGCATTCGTGCGAGGGGTGGCTTATCCTTGGTGTCTGACAGTGTTTCAAGAGGTACTTTGCGCCCTGTCGCTTTTTTACCAGGAGCTGATAGCGCAGGGCTTGCCTCTTCTGAGAGCGTGTTCCATTCGCCGCATCCATCACATTTGCCTGACCATTTCGGCGCTGTGGTGCCGCATTGGCTACAGACATATCTTGTTTGAGATCGTGCCATTAGCCCACTTTCTGTGCCTGTGCTGCCAGCGCATCCTTATTAATCGCTGTGGTGAGAGGGCCAACTGGCTTGCCATGGACAAATTGATCCACTTCTTCAATACCAGAATTATCCATTTCTGAGACAGGGCCTGACCATAACACGCGGCCTTGATGAATCATGGCCACCTTATCTGCGATACGCCTCACTGATGCCATATCATGCGAAATGGTGATAGCCGTTGCACCAAGCCGTTTCACCGAATCTGTTATCAAATTATCGATGACCCCACCGGTGATAGGGTCGAGGCCAGATGTTGGCTCATCAAACAGTAGAATCTCTGGCTTATCAGCAATGGCTCTGGCAAGTGCCACACGCTTTTGCATGCCCCCCGATAATTCAGCAGGATATTGATCGATTACATGGGCACCAAGCCCCAATTGTCCAACAATATCCGCCGCAATAGCACGGGCTTCTGCCTTTTTCATCGTCTGCTTTTGTCGCAGACGGAAGGTAATATTCTCCCAAATCGGCAAGCTGTCAAACAGGGCACCAAACTGAAAGGTCATGCCAAAACGATGAAGCATCGTCTCTCGCTCTGCGCGGCTTTGCCCAACGACATTCACACCATCTATCAAAATATCACCTGAATCAGGTGTTATGAGGCCAAGGAGACATTTCAATGTCACTGACTTGCCACACCCAGATGTGCCAATGATAACAAGAGATTCTTGCGGCGCCACATCAACCGTCACATCAGTGAGGACCGTTTTGCCAGAGAAGGATTTCGCCAAGTTCTTAATTGAGATTTTAGCATTTTGTGCCATAGGCTAAACTCCAAAGAACAGGGCTGTGACAAGATAGTTGGCTATCAAGATGAAAATCGAAGAGGATACCACCGCATTCGTGGTGGCAAGTCCCACGCCCTCAGCACCTCGTCCTGAATGATAGCCATGATAACAGCCCATCAGCGCAATCAAGAAGCCAAAGACAGCCGCTTTGATAAGGCCAAGCATCACATCTGAGAATTCTAAAAATTCTAGCGTGCGGCTGAGGTACAGCGCCGGGTTAAAGCCTAGGCGATAGACGCCAACAATATAACCGCCAAAAACCCCGATGATGTCACCAATTAGAACAAGGAAGGGTAAGCAAATCGTGCCAGCCAACAAGCGAGGGGCCACCAGATATTGCATAGGACGGGTCGATAATGTGTCAAGCGCATCAATTTGGTCAGTGACACGCATTGTACCAATTTCGGCCGCCATTGAGGCACCAATGCGCCCCGCCACCATCAAACCTGCTAGCACAGGTCCTAATTCTCTTGTGACTGAAAGGACAACAACTGTTGCAACCGTATCTTCAGCAGAAAAGCGGGCAAAGCCGGTATAGGATTGCAACGCCAAGACCATACCCGAAAATAAAGTGGTTAGACCAACGACTGGTAATGAGTAATAGCCGATATCTAATATTTGACGAGAGAGCTGTTTGCCATAATAGGGGGGTTGGATAGTCCAACGAATAGCGCTGCCTGTGAAAAACGCGATACGACCAAGACTGGCAAGAAACCCAAATGCAGCTTGCCCCGTTTGGCGCAAAAAGCGGATGAAAAACATGCAAAAGACCTCTTAACAGCTACCCTATGAGCTTTATACCCCACCATCATAATGTCGCGCAACGCGTGCGCCAATATTTGTCATTATTTCATAGGCAATCGTATTTGTTCTTGTCGCAAGACTGGCGGCATCAGCACTTGTCGCTAAAATGGTGGCCTGTGATGTTTGATGTAATTCAGTATCGGTAAGGTGTGAGATATCAACCACACAGCTATCCATTGAAATGCGTCCAATAATCGGACAGATTTTGCCGGCAATGCGAAGTGAGAGGTGAGGGGCAAAATGGCGTAATAGCCCATCGGCATAGCCTGTTCCTAAGGTAGCAAGGCGCATCGCATGAGGTGTTTGATAACCGCCGCCATAGCCCACATTCGTGCCTGCCTCAACATCGCGAACTTGCAGGATATCGGTAGTCCATGAAAAAACAGAGGATAAGCCTCTTTCACTCCCGTCAGGGGCTAGGCCATACAGAGATAGGCCAGGGCGTGTCATGTCCAAATGGAAGTCTGACCCTAGAAATAAAGCACCTGAATTACCAAGGCATTGGGGAATCCGGTACCGTCCACTCAATTCGTGAAAGCGCGCTAGCTGCGTCTGGTTTAGCGCATGATCGGCATCATCAGCACAAGCCAAATGCGACATGATATATGTGAGTGAAAGGCTTTTCCGCGATATTAAGCTAGGGGCAAGGGACGTAAATTCATCGGCTGATAAGCCAAGGCGTGACATGGCCGTATCAATGTGAATGACGCAAGGAAAGGGGCGACCTTGTGCCGTGCCAATATGTTCAGCACGTGAAATTTGTGAGCCATCATTACAGACAGGCACAAAGCCAAATTGTTGAAAGGTTGCCTCGTCACCCTGACGGATGCCATCTAAAACAAAAATATGGGCGTCTGTCATTTCATTGGCTACCAGCGCTTCATGGAGGCTGATGGCCTCATCTAGCCGTGCAACAAAAAATGATCGGCATCCTGCTTGATAGAGCGCTTGTGATACCTCATCCATGCCAAGACCATAGGCGTTCGCTTTGACAACGGCCGCTGTTTGGCATGTTGTCGATGATAGCGCATCAAGCGTCTGCCAATTTTTGCGCAAAGCTGACAGGTTAACCACCAGATGACTTGTTGCAGAAAGAGGGGCGGCTGGCAAAGATGTGATATTGTTATGCATAAGGGCGTTGTAAAGCTTTAGAAATCCTCTGGCAATTGGTCATCATATGCCAAATCACCAAATTTCGTAAGACGCGCTTCAAAGGCCACATTTACCGTACCAACGGGGCCGTGACGTTGCTTGGCGATAATAACCTCTGCCTTGCCATTTTTTGCTTCAAGCTGCTCTCTCCAGCGTTGATAGCGCTCGGCAAATTTATCACTCGTCTCAGTTTCCTTTTGCGTTGGTTCGCCCTTGTTGAGGTAATATTCCTCACGAAAGACAAAGAGCACCACATCGGCATCTTGTTCAATCGAGCCTGATTCACGCAAATCAGAGAGGTTCGGGCGCTTGTCATCACGCTGTTCCACCGCACGAGATAGCTGAGATAGTGCCAAAACAGGCACATCTAATTCTTTGGCTAAGGCCTTCAGAGAGCGTGAGATATTCGAAATTTCTTGGACACGGTTTTCAGCACGGACACCAATTTGCGCGCCAAGGAGCTGAAGATAGTCGACAACAATAAGCCCAAGACCATGGGTGCGTTTCAGACGTCTGGCGCGGCTTGCCACCTGTGATACGGATAGGCCGGGCGTGTCATCAATAAAGAAGGGTGCTGATGAAATGCGCGTGCTGGCTTCAACCAATTGCGAGAATTCTGCTGTATTGAGGCGACCACGGCGAATGCCTTCAGAATCGAGCTCTGATTGTTCTGCCAAGATACGAGTGCCAAGCTGTTCAGCTGACATTTCAAGCGAGAAAAAGGCCACAGGCACTGCTTCCTCACCTGTGCGTGTTGTGGTGGCCGCATGAAATGCCATATTGGTCGCAAGTGCCGTCTTACCCATGCCCGGACGTCCCGCCAAAATAAGCAAATCTGAGCGATGCATGCCCCCCATCAAGCGGTTAAGGTCTGTAAGGCCCGTGCTAACACCAGATAGATGCCCGTCACTATTTGCCGCTGTTTCAGCCATTGAGATGGTGCCTTGAAGGACTGATGCAAAGCCACGCAAGCCCGTTTCCACCGTATCATTCTCAGCTAGATTAAACAGATATTGTTCGGCTTTTTCTAGCTGTTTCGTAGCGCTCTCTTCCATGCTAGCCTGACCAGCTTCATGAGCAATTTGGTCTGCGACCTTAATCAGCTGCCGGCGTAGATACGTCTCATAGATAATCTCGCCATAAGAGGGCGCCTCAGAGACTGAGATAACACCATCAACCAGATCAGTGAGATATTGTTGTGGGTCATCTTCGGTAAAAGCCGCATCTTTCTCAAAATAAGCGCGCAATGTGACAGGGTTAGCCAGTTGCCCGCGTCCAATAAGGCGCATGGCTGCCTCAAAAATGCGACCATGAAGCGGGTCATAGAAATAGTCCGGCTGCAACACATCATTAAATTGATCCGTGATATTGTTATCAAGCAACACAGCGCCTAATAAATTCTGCTCCGCCTGCAGATTGTGCGGCATTTCGCGATGCGGCTTATCCGTCAATTGGATGATGTTTTGCGAAGATTGCGTGTCCATGACAGCACCCTATCAAGCTATGACATAAAAGGAAATTGTGAAAGCTGGGGATAGCGGGGATAAATGAAAAAAGGCTGATCCTAAGATCAGCCTTTCTAATTTTAGATGAGTAAAATTTTACTCAGCGTTTTCTGAAGCTTCGTCAGACGCCTCTTCTGCAGCGGCTTCTTCTGCAGCAGCTGGTGCCTCTTCAACAGCTTCTACTTCGTCATCAGCGTCTAGCAATTCAGATGCGATAACGGCTTTGCCGCTTTCAAGCTGTGTGGCAGCTTCTTCCAATGAGCGTGCGATATTGACAGTCACTGTCACATCAACTTCGGCATGAAGCCTCACGCGCATGTCAAACAAGCCAAGTGTCTTGATCGCTTTATCCATAACCACTTGGTTGCGGTCAATCTGATGACCAGCTTCAACAAGAGCAGCTGAGATATCGCGTGCTGTTACTGACCCAAACAACTGACCCATTTCAGAAGCAGCGCGTACGATTGATACGGCGGCGTCTTTCATGTTGTTGGCTTGTGTCATTGCTTCGCCTTTTGCCTTGTCATTCTTGGCAATTAGTTCAGCTTTTTCGTTTTCAAATCTTTCCAAATTTGCCTTATTTGCGCGAAGCGCTTTACCACGAGGCAATAGGAAGTTGCGTGCATAACCAGGCTTTACGGTAACAACGTCACCGATTTGACCCAGCTTTTCAACGCGTTCTAGAAGAATAATTTGCATAATGTGTTCTCCAAAATCTCGTCACTGGGATTAGCGTTGCATGTCAACATAAGGCATAAGCGCCAAATAGCGTGCACGCTTGATAGCCACAGCTAATTCACGCTGCTTCTTTGCTGAAACAGCTGAGATGCGTGATGGTACAATCTTACCACGCTCTGATGTGAAGCGGCCTAATAGCTTTGTATCTTTATAGTCAATCTTTGGTGCATTTGGACCAGAGAAAGGGCATGATTTGCGACGACGACCATAGGGGCGACGAACGGCTGAACGTGTAATTTCTAGTTGTGTCATTTATGCCTCCTCTGACTTGCTTGCGTTTTGTGCAGGCTGCTCACGACGGTCGCGACGGTCGCCACGATCACCACGCTCTGATTTTGCCTGCATCATGATTGATGGCTCTTCATCAACTTCTTCAATGCGGATAGTCATGAAGCGAAGGATATCTTCGTTCAAGCCCATGATACGCTCATATTCATTCAAAGTTGCAGAATCAGCTTCAAGATTAAGCATGACGTAGTGACCCTTCCGGTTCTTCTTGATCCGGTAAGCCAAGCTGCGGAGGCCCCAATATTCTCTTTTCTTGATGCTGCCGCCACCATTTTCGATGATTTTTGAAAATTCATCAACGAGGGTTTCTACCTGAGCAGTAGAAATGTCTTGACGTGCGATAAGCACGCTTTCGTATAAACGCATATTGCTCTCTCCTTATGGATAATCATATGCCCTGAGGTAACTCAGATGAAAAGCCAGCACGCCAATCGTGTCTGGCAAGGGAGTTATGTAATAGTCTGGCAGTGCCACACTTCATAAGTGGCCGCAGTATTACGGCATTTGCCATGTAAGCGCAAGGATTAATATTCTAGCTACATACTAGTCAAATATCTTGCCCCACTCTTGGAATTCGTGCCATTAACAGGACAGTGAGACAACTATAGGAATTGACGATGTCAAAAACCGCTTTCTTATTCCCGGGCCAAGGCTCGCAAACACCTGGCATGGCCGTAGCCCTTGCAGGTGCCTCCGCCGCGGCGCGTGATGTTTTGGGTGTTGTTGATGACGCCTTATCACAGCCACTATCTGCTTTGATGGCAGAGGGGCCAGCCGAAGATTTAACTTTGACGACAAATGCGCAGCCAGCCTTATTTGCAAGCTCAATGGCGGTCGTAGCCGCTATCGCAGAACATAGCGGGAAGTCGCTTGATCAATTTGGTGATTTTGTAGCCGGTCATTCACTTGGTGAATATTCAGCCCTATCTGCGGTCGGTGTGTTTGATGTTGCATCAGGGGCTCGCTTGCTCCGTCAGCGCGGCGATGCCATGCAAGCGGCAGTGCCAGTTGGTGAAGGGGCCATGGCTGCTTTGATCGGCGCCGATATTGCATTGGCTGATAAGGTGGTTGCGGGTGCAGAAGGCGCGGGCGCTGTTCAGATCGCGAATGATAATGCCCCGGGTCAGGTGGTTATCTCTGGCTCACTAGCTGGTGTGAAAGCCGCTATGAGCCTAGCGCAAGAAGAAGGCCTAAAGCGTGTCATTGAATTGCCAGTTAGCGCGCCTTTCCACTCATCTTTGATGGCGCCAGCCGCAGATGTGATGGCCAAGGCTTTGTCTGATACGGCATTCGTAGCACCGTCATTGCCCGTTATCTGTAACGTGTTGGCATCTGCTGAAGATAAGCCAGAGGCCTTGCGTGATAATCTGATAACACAGGTGACTGGCCGCGTCAGATGGCGTGAATCTCTCGAATATATGCAGCAAAATGGGGTGACACGCTTCATTGAGCTTGGCACAGGTAAAGTGTTGAGTGGTCTGGTGAAGCGCACATTAAAGGATGTGGAAATCATCTCAATTGAGACTGCTGACGATATTGCAGCACATTTCTAAAAGGGGACCTTTATGTTTGATTTAACAGGTAAAACCGCACTAATCACAGGTGCAAGTGGCGGCATCGGCGCTGAAATTGCAAAATCACTTCATGCCCAAGGCGCCCATGTAGTGCTGCATGGGACAAGACGTGAAAAGCTAGAATTACTGGCATCAGAACTTGGCGAGCGCGCCTCTATCGTCACTGCGAACCTGTCTGACAGAGCGGCTGTTGCAACATTGTTTGATGAAGCGACGGCTGCCACAGGTGAAGTGAACATCTTGGTGAATAATGCCGGCATCACACGTGATAATCTTGCGATGCGGATGAAAGACGAAGATTGGGACGATGTTCTGGAAGTGAACATGACGGCTACCATGACCCTATGCCGGTCAGCCTTACGCTCGATGATGAAGGCACGTTGGGGACGGATTATTTCTATCTCATCAATCGTCGGTGTAACTGGGAACCCTGGCCAGACAAATTATGCAGCATCAAAAGCAGGCATGATTGGCTACAGCAAGTCATTGGCAGCGGAAGTCGCAAGCCGTGGTTTGACAGTTAACGTCGTGGCACCGGGCTTCATTGAGACTCCGATGACTGATGTGCTAACTGATGCACAAAAAGACGGTCTGTTGGCAAATGTTCCGGCGGCACGCCTCGGTCAACCATCAGAAATTGCAGCGGCTGTTGCGTTTTTAGCTAGTGAGGAAGCTGGCTATATCACAGGAGCAACCATGCATATAAATGGTGGGATGGCCATGCTCTAGGCTAACTGGCTTAGTGGATGGGGCATTATTCCTATTCAATAGGGTGGAATAAACGGTAGCCTTTTCAAAAGTTATATGTTATTCCGCCTTGAAATATGACTTATCAATGAGGATGCTAACATCCTTTGCTTAAACCTTAGGGGGTTCTTATGAGCGATATTGCAGACCGCGTAAAATCAATTGTTGTTGAGCATCTTGGCGTTGACGCAGACAAAGTTGTTGAAGGTGCATCTTTCATCGACGACCTAGGCGCAGACAGCCTAGACACTGTTGAGCTAGTGATGGCTTTTGAAGAAGAGTTTGGTTGTGACATTCCAGACGATGCTGCCGAAAAGATCATGACAGTAAAAGACGCTGTTGACTTCCTAGAAGGCGCAGCTTCTTAAAACGTCCTCGGACGATATCAAAGATTTGACGACCCTGCCGCACTGTTTATAATGCGGCAGGGCTTTTTTTATCAGCGATTGAGGATAAAGAGATGAGACGAGTAGTCGTAACAGGAATGGGAATGGTCACACCTCTGGGTAATGGGGTGGAACATAATTGGCAGTCTATTTTGGCGGGCAAGAGTGGCCTTGGCAAAATTGAAGGTTTTGACGTATCTGATATCTCTTGCCAAATTGCTGGCATGGTGCCGACTGGTGACGAAGAGGGGGCTCTTCATATGGATGATGTGATCCCACCAAAGGACCAACGTAAGCTTGATAAATTTATCCAATTCGGTCTTGTTGCCGCGCATGAGGCCATTGCTGATTCTGGGTGGGTCGCAGAAAGCGAAGACCAAAAAGAGCGCACTGGCGTGATGATTGGCTCTGGTATTGGCGGTCTATCTACAATTGTTGAGACAAGTAATTTGATGAATGAGAAGGGGCCAAAGCGAATTAGCCCATTCTTTATTCCATCTTCCTTAATTAACCTGATTTCTGGTCATGTGTCTATTCAACATGGCTTTAAAGGTCCTAATCATGCGGTTGTAACAGCCTGTTCAACAGGGGCACATGCCATTGGCGATGCCAGCCGCCTCATCATGTTTGGTGATGCTGACGTCATGGTAGCTGGCGGTGCTGAAGCAGCTATCTGCCGATTAGGTGTGGCAGGCTTTGCTGCCGCGCGCGCCTTATCATCTGGCTATAATGACGACCCGCAATCTGGCTCACGTCCATGGGATAAGGGACGCGATGGGTTTGTGATGGGCGAGGGAGCTGGTGTTCTTGTTCTTGAAGAATATGAACATGCCAAAGCGCGTGGCGCCAAGATTTATGCGGAAGTAAAAGGCTATGGCCTATCTGGAGACGCCTATCATATCACGGCGCCTGCAGAAGATGGCGATGGCGGTTTCCGGGCGATGAAGTCAGCATTACGCAATGCCGGCCTCACACCGGATGATATTGATTATATCAACGCGCATGGCACATCGACACCGTTGGGTGATTTAATCGAAGCGGGGGCAGTCCGTCGTCTTTTAGGCGATGCTATTGCTAATGTGTCTATGTCTTCGACAAAATCAGCGACTGGGCATTTGCTCGGTGCTGCCGGGGCGATTGAGGCGATTTACTCAATCCTTGCGGTTAAAACGGGTGATTTGCCGCCAACGCTGAATCTGACAGACCCAGAAGAGGCGATGGAAGGCTTTGATTTGGTGCCGCTGAAGACAAAGAACAAAAAAGTGCGCTATGCTATGTCGAATAGTTTTGGGTTCGGTGGCACAAATGCGTCACTCATTCTTGGCGCTGTTGATGCATGATAGCGCCTGTTGTTAGACTTCTTTCACGTCTGACAATTTTTGCGAGCCTTTTGGCTATTATTTCCGTTGGGGCATTTGGTCTTTGGTTCACCGACTTTAAAGACCAGCCATCAGGCCCCGATAGTGACACTTTGTTCTATATCGCGCCAGGTAGTGGCCATCATGAGGTGGCCGGCCAGTTGCAACAAGCTGGCCTCCTGCGTGCGTTATGGCATTATGAGTTAATGCGCTTATCATATAGTTTGCTAGACGATACGACCTTCCAGCCAAAAGCTGGTGAATTTCTGATTCCTGCAAGGGCTAGCCTTGCCACGATTTTTGAACATTTAGATAAAGCAAAGCCGTTTCAACATCGCTTTACTGTGATTGAAGGCGCAACCGTATCCGAGGTTGCTCAGCTATTAAAACAAGAAGAGCGGCTTACAGGCACCATTGGCCGGTTCCCAGAAGAGGGCTCATTAGCGCCAGATACTTACTTTTTCGTACGCGGGGAAACTAGGCGTTCTCTTATTGAACGAATGCAAGCACGCCAAGAAATGATTTTGGCAGAGGAATGGGCAAATCGGCAACCACGTGTTCCTTATGACACGCCGCATGATGCCCTTATAATGGCATCTATTATCGAAAAAGAAACAGGGTTAGTGAAAGAACAACCCATTGTGAGTTCTGTCTTTATGAACCGGTTGCGTGATAAAATGAGGTTGCAGTCTGATGCATCTGTTTTATATGGCGTGATTCAAAAAGAGGGCGCTGTGCGCACTTTAACGAGGGCTGATTGGAAGGTAGATAGCGCGTGGAATAGCTACACAAGGGGCGGTCTGCCAGCCACAGCAATTGCTAATCCAGGGCGGGCGGCAATTAAAGCCGCCTTGCAGCCAGCCCCAACTCCTTATTATTATTTTGTGGCGACAGGCAATGGTGGTCATCACTTCGCAACCACGCTACAAGAACATAATCGCAATGTGAAAGCCTATCAGAAAGTAAAGGCGCGCCAAGATGCCGCGCAAGGAGACAGTCAATGAGTGGTGAATTGATACAAAGACGTGGTCTAATGCTCGTATTGTCATCCCCTTCAGGTGCCGGAAAGACAAGTATTTCAAAGAAATTACTCGGGTTAGAAGATAACCTCACATTATCTGTATCAGCGACAACTCGCAAAAGGCGTCCAGGTGAGGTAGATGGCAGTGACTATCATTTCACAGATCAAACCAGTTTTGAAATTCAAATAAACCAAGGTGCTTTTCTAGAATATGCAAAGGTGTTTGACCATTATTACGGCACACCTCGGGCCTTTGTTGAAGATAAGCTATCAAATGGTCAAGACGTGTTATTTGATATTGATTGGCAAGGCACGCAGCAGCTCAATGAGTTAATGCCAGAAGATTTGGTGAAAGTCTTTATTTTGCCGCCGTCAGTCTCTGAGCTTGAGAAAAGATTGCTTAACCGTGCGCAGGATTCAGCGGACGTCGTAGCAGGACGCATGGCAAAAGCAGCTGATGAGATGAGCCATTATCCAGAATATGACTACATTATCGTCAATCGTGATCTCGAGGCTTCTGTAACAGCGGTGCAGAAAATCCTTCACTCAGAGAGATTAAAACGCACGAGGCAAATTGGCTTGTCCGATTTTGTGAAACAGCTACGCAAAAGTGACTAAAACTGACCTTTTAGCGTGTTCGCAAGGCGGCAAAATGCACCAATATCCAAATCCTGAGGTCGAATTGATGGATCAATATCAATGGCTTCAAGCATGGCAGCACCGCCATAGGATTTAAAGCTAGCGCGCATCATTTTGCGCCTCTGAGAAAAAGCCTGCGCGGTTACTTTCTCCAACGTTGCTTTGTCACAGGGGTATAGAGGGGCAGGGCGCGGGATAAGCTGAACCACAGATGATGTTACTTTCGGGGATGGCACAAAAGCCTCAGGGGGGATGTCAAACAGGATATCGGTCTCTGCCAACCATTGGCTGATGATGCTGAGCCTGCCATAGGCAGGTGAGGATGGCTGGGCACAAATCCGCTCTGCCACTTCTTTTTGAAACATGAGGGTAAATGATTCAAACGCATCAATATGGCTCAACCATCCCAGTAATAACTTTGTTGCAATATTATATAGTAAATTGGCAACAATTGATATGGGCGCCTCACCCATCTCCCATAAGCGCGCTTTTAGCGCATCGGCCTCGATGAGGGAGAGGCGACCATCTGCGGCATAGACAAGATGGTCCAGAAACTGAATGGCTCTGCGGTCTTTTTCAATGGCAATAACAGAAGCGTCAGTATCTGTTAAAAGCGCGCGCGTTAAACCACCTGGCCCCGGCCCAACTTCAATAATCGTTTTCACATTATGGCCCGCATATTGTGCGATTTTACCAGTTAGGTTCAGGTCAAATAAGAAGTTTTGCCCAAGTGATTTTTTGGCATAGAGTTGACTATCTTGCGTTAGCTGTCTCAGCGGTGGCAATTGGTCAATAGCCTGCTTCCCCTTATCCATGACGCTGCCTCCGCTCACCAAGCTCACCTGCTAATTTAATGGCTTGTACCAGAGAGGTTTCATTCGCAATGCCTTGACCTGCAATATCAAACGCTGTGCCGTGGTCGGGTGATGTACGCACAAAATCAAGGCCTAAGGTAATATTCACTCCGCTATGAAAATCGATGGTTTTCAATGGGATAAGGACTTGGTCATGATACATGCCAATTACACAATCAAAGTTTTGTCTCTTTTCTTTGTGGAAGAGGCTATCTGCGGCATGTGGACCTGAAATTATGCTGGCCTCACCTAAATAGCGTTGCGCTTCAGCTATGGCAGGTGCGATGATCCTCTCTTCTTCATTGCCCATACGTCCTTGCTCACCCGCATGAGGGTTCAAGCCACAAATGGCTATATGTGGGTTTGCTAGGCCGAAATCTCGTTGTAGAGCTTCAGACACGCGACAGATTAAAGAGGTTAGCGCCGCTGTGTTCAGGCTGTTTGGTACATCTTGCAAAGCCATATGAATGGTGGCAGGGACAACGCGTAAATCATCATTTGCCAGCATCATGATAGGCTCATGGCCTGTTTGTGACAAGCTGCCTAAATATTCCGTGTGGCCAGGAAAGGCAAATCCTACATCATATAAAACAGATTTTGCGATCGGGCAGGTCACAATCCCAGATACAGCGCCATTTTGTGCCAATGACACAGCCTGTGCAATGGCAGAGATAATGGTATTGGCATTATGTGTATCAGGCTGCCCAGGCACCACTTTGGCCGGCCATGATAGCGGCAACAACGCTATCGTATCAGGAATAATAGTGTCACCTGCTTCCCATGACGAATAATGAAGTGATAGGCCTAACCTGTCAGCTAAGTCTTGTAGATGCGCCTCATCACCCATTATAACCGTGTTATTGCGCAAGGCGGGGTTGTTGGCGAGTGCTTTTAACGCAATCTCAGGTCCAATACCGGCGGGGTCTCCTGGCGTAATGAGGGTTGGTTGCCGCATCTTAACGAAGCTCAATATTCGTGGAACGCCTCAGGCGAAGCAAATAGCGATTAGAGAGTGTCGAGAACATCTTATTCAACTCTGTACGCTCTTGTTCTTCAAAAGACGGCAAATCGAGCTTTGGCAGTGCACGTTCACAAATCATGAACACAACCATACCCTCAGCAAAGATAAGTGGCTCAGACGGTGTGTTGTCAGCTAACTTTTCAATAATATCACGCAACGCAGGCGTGATTGAGCCAAGCTCTAGGTCACGGAGATAGCTTGGTTGTCCTGAGGCAAATTCGGTGTTCAGTGCCTCAATCTCATCACAAGTGGAGAGCTGCTCGGTACGTTTTTTCATCTCACCGGCTGCGATTAACTGGTCAGCATTTGATATGGTGGCATCAAGTGGCATTAAGGCTCGTGCCAAGGTCAATTTTGTTTGTGACGGGTCAATCAAGCCTTTAGCGCGCACACCATCTTTGCGCAAGATATAGATAATCCCATCAATATTGACGGGGTCCAGCACTTCACCTGACGGGGCTTGGCTCAAAATACTCTGGAATGCCTCTGGCAAGGTTGAGGTGACAATCCAATCAAGACGTCCGCCATTGCTGGCACTGCCTGCTGCCGAATATTGTCGCGCAATCGCAGAGAAATCAGCACCTTCACGGATGGCCGTAACCATTTGAGTGGCGATATCAAAATTTTGGGCAGTTGGACGACTAGGCGTTGGTGCTAGCACAATCTCCGATATTTTAACCTGAGGTTGCGATAAATCCTTCTCAAGTCGGGCGAGGCTTTGTTCTGCCAATTTTGCAGCATTTTCAAATTGATTTTGGAATTTTTCTTTTAAGAGGCTGGCCCAGATGACATCAATGAGAAACTTATTTTCTACTGTCTCTCTATCCAGTTCCAATTCCTTTAATCTTTGATTGGCTGATTTATCAATAGTGCTGTAGGTGTCATTCACCAATTCTATAGCTTTAGCCCGCGCTGCACCAATCAGGCCTGGGTTCACCTTTGTCGCTTCAGCAAGTTTGATTTTGTCATCGATTAGCATCTGAAGCACATCATTGCGGAGCTGTGCTTCATTTTCGGCGGTCATTTTGATGCCGGTGGTTGTGAGGAGGTAATGGAGCCTATTTTCAAGGTGAAAGTTTGTAATTGGGTCGCCTTCAACCACCGCGATAACAGAAATGGATTGCGCATAGGCAGGCGCAGAGACGCTCAACAAACCAATGGCAAGGCATGAAATTTTTAAGAGTCTCGGTAGGTTTGAGCCCCAATAATTTATGAAGTCATGTCTCATGATATCAGCCTTAAACATCCTCTGAACGGGCGATAAAATACCCTGAAATGAGTAATAATGTGATAGCAGGCCCCCAGCCCGCAATGAAGATAGGAAGCCGTGCATTTGCCCCTAATAAATAGATAAGATCGGTTACAAAATAAATGGCAAAACCAGCGGCGAGACCGGTGGCAATTAATTTATAGCGTGGCATACGTGTGAAACGCAGTAAGGTAAAGCAAACCGCCAATGTGCATAGTGCCAAAAGCTGCAGCGGTATTGACAATAATTGCTGAAAATACACACGATGCTCATTTGCTGGCAGGCCTGTTATATCAAGCATTGATATAAAGGCTGGTAACGCATAGATAGATATCGTCTCTGGTTCTTGTGTCGTGCGTATAAAGTCTGACGGTGTGATTGACGTTGGGAGCATCATTTGTGATAGAGGCGTAATAGTGCCATCTCTGTCACTTTTTTGACCCTTAGCGATAAGCCAGCCATCTTCTTGTAATGTCATTGATTGCGCTGTGATACGCCACATGACTGACCCATCAGTTTGTAGGCCGTAGATGATCGGCTCATTGATTTGATAGGTACTGAGTTCAAGGCTCGGCCCATGGATAATGAGGTTATCACTGCTGGTACTATCTTTCAGCCAGACGCCAGACGCAGACACTGACATCCGGTTAGCGCTTGTCGTGCCAAAAAGACTGATTTTCATCTCTGTCTGAGCAGATGATGTAGCAGCCTTAATTGGATTTAATATTAAGATCTGGAAAAAGCCTATTGCTAATACCGTCAAAAAGACTGGCATAAGGGCTTGCCAAATCGTTTGTCCAAAACTGCGCGCGGCAATTAACTCATTTGTCTTTGACCAATGTTGAAAACATAAAAGCGACCCAAAAATCACGGCAAAAGAAATAAGAAGGTCTAGTTTTTCAGGAATGCCTAATAGCAAAATGAGGAAAACGAATAGCGCTGATTCATCAGTGGAGATGTTACTGAAACGACGATAAAGCTCAACTGCATCAATCAGTAAGACAAAACTAACCAACGAAGCCAGGGTTAGGGCGAACCAAAAGAAATATCGCTTTGCCAAATAGAGGCCAAGATGGAGAGGAGGGGCTAGTCTCAATTTATGGCCTCCTTCATCTGTTGAAATCTTGGCCGGAATATAATGAATATCCCAATAGTGATTGGTAAAGCTATCATGAGATACATAAGGGGCCATAAATAAGGTAGAGAGACAGTTAAGCTTCGAGCCGTAATAAAGCCAACCTGTACAATGAATGCAGTTAAAATGGTTCCCCAAAGGCGTTTGCGAGCAAACTCATCCCGCAACCGGCCGCGTGATAGGCCGATAATTGCCACAAATGCCAAGGCAAGGGGCATAAAGGGGGCAAGAATGCGGTAATGCCCATAGGCAACACGCTGAGGTGCATATTGCTCAGCAATGGCCGTCTCTGGGTTTAATAGATTGGAGATGCTATCCTCATTCATGTCAATCGTGCGCTTGCCACCTTGCGCCGCTATATCAGATGATATGAATAATTTGTAACTATCGAAATAAAGTGACGCACTTGCCGTGCCATCACTGCCTGTTTGTGTGCGCTCGCCCTTTTCAAGGATGAGGACAGGCTTGCCCTCTGACAGGGTAAAAGTACCCTTCGAGGCGGTTAGCGTTGTGATATTTGGTACTTCACGCGCATCTTGAATGAACACATTGCGGACGATGGTACTTGTTTCACGCTCATCAATGTAAATGGTTAATTTTGGCGAAATATCCACAAAGACCCTATCTTGTAGGAGAATTTTCGGAATGGCATTGCGCAAATCACTCTGGCGTAACTTAAATTCTCCAAATGAGCTAGGCAAAATATAGACTGAGTTTAAAACCATGACACAGGTAAGAGAGACGGCAAGGATAAGAGGCGCTCTTGCAAATTGTGCAGTGCTGACGCCAACGGCTTGCATAACAACAAGCTCTCTATCTGATTGAATTTTATTAAATACCCATAATATTGCGATAAAAAGCGCAATCGGTGCGGCCTCCAATAGCCACAGAGGGGCTGCTAACACAGATAGAATTAAAAAATCGATGAGCGGCGCGCCCTTATTCACAACCAATTCAAGCAGCTTCAGAGTTTGGTTGAGCCAAACCACCATAATTAAGCTTGTCAGCACCAACAGACATAGCTGAAAATATTGCATAAACAGATAGCGATGTAGTCGCATATTTCTCAGCAAGCCTCTGATATTTGACTTTTGAATTGAAACACCCAAATCATAAAGGCTAGTCCTTCATGGGGCGAGAGCCTAATTGTACTTTATCTAGCATATTCGCCAACATAATGGCAAAATAGTTCTGAGTAATTTTCACGTTGTTACCCTTTGATTGTTAGTCTATTTTTAATAGCTCAATTATTGCCAAGCCAGTAAAGGAAGCTGCCATGTCTGCTTATTTAACGATTGATTTTCCTGCCGACCAATCATCTGCCCAGAAAGCGGACTGTCGTATTATTTTAATGACAGACTCCCATGATGTTTTGTCAGGTGATGAGGCGCAGCAAAGCGAAGCAAAGCAAGAGGCGGCTGCGATTGGATTTAAAGCCTCTGCTGGTAGCAGTCACATTATGTCTAGCGTGTCTGGTTTGTTACTGATCGTTGGTATTGGTGAGGCACCCACAACAAAGCTCGCTGCCGAAAAAGCGGGGGCCCATCTCTATAATGCCATGCGGAAGTCATCAAAGATGTCTGCTGTGATGGCTTCTCTCTCATTAGACGCATCACTGGCGGCAAGTATTTTGTCTGGCGCCATGAGCCAATCATATGAATTTAACCGCTATTTTACGAAAAAAGAGGAAACAAAGCAGTTGCAGCTGTCTGTGATTGCGAGTGATAGCGCGATACAGACCCATTTTGTAGATGCAGAAGCGATGTTGAAAGGTGTCTTTTTAGCGCGTGATTTAGTTACTGAACCAGCCAATAGTCTTTATCCTGGTGAATTTGTGCGACACATTGAAGGGCTCAAGCATCTGGGGCTCGAAATTGAAGTGCTTGGTGAGACAGAGATGGAAGCGCTCGGTATGGGGGCGTTGCTTGGTGTCGGACAAGGCTCATCACGTGACTCTTATATGGCAATTATGAAATGGAATGGTGGCGGTGACGAACAGCCACTTGCTTTTGTCGGTAAAGGGGTTTGCTTCGATACAGGTGGCATCTCGCTCAAGCCGGCTAAGGGCATGGAAGATATGAAATGGGACATGGGTGGTGCCGCTGCAGTGACAGGTGCGATGTGTGCCATTGCCGCGCGCGGGCTGAAGAGAAACGTTATTGGAATTGTTGGTTTGGTTGAAAATATGCCAGATGGTATGGCGCAGCGCCCTGGTGATGTCGTAACATCAATGTCTGGTCAAACCATCGAAGTCATCAATACAGACGCAGAGGGCCGGCTGGTATTAGCTGATTGTCTGACTTATTGCCAGCAAGAATTCAAACCACAAATGATTATTGATTTGGCAACCTTAACAGGGGCTATCATTGTGGCGCTTGGCAAAGAATATGCCGGGCTATTCGCCAATGATGATGGCCTTTCAGCTCAAATTGTTGAGGCTGGTCAGCAGGTTGAAGAGAAATGTTGGCCGATGCCAATGGGTGAAGCCTATGATAAAATGCTAAAGTCCCACATTGCAGATATGAAAAATATTGGTGGCCCATGGGGGGGCTCCATCACAGCGGCTTGTTTCTTGGAGCGCTTCATCGATGATGGTATGAAATGGGCTCATATTGATATTGCAGGGAAAGCTTGGGCTGATTCAGCGGGCCATGCGCACCCAAGTGGCGGAACAGGTTTTGGTGTTCGTCTGTTAAACCAAATCGTTGATAATTGGCAGCAATAAGATGGCTAGCCTCGCGCATATCGATTTCTATCAATTATTGGGCGGTGAAGTTGAAGAGCTTGCGGCCCAATTGATTGAAAAATGCCGCGCGGCTAGCAAAAAAGCCATTCTTTACACAACAAAAGATGCCACTGATGCCGCGAGCCGTGCCATCTGGACGGTCAAGGATTTGAGTTTCTATGCACATGGCATTGATAATGGTGAGGGGCATGATATTGCCCCGATCTGGATTAGCAGCGATGTCTCACAAAATCAAATTGAGGCAGAATTTGCACTCGTGACAAATAGTTTGTCTCTGCCAGATTATGACGCCTTTGAGCGTGTATTTATCCTGTTTGACGGCAGAGATGCTGCGGCATTAGATGATGCGCGAAAGCAGTGGAAAACACTATCAGAGCAATTTGCTGGCAAATGCCGGTATTTTGCAAAGACAGACGATGGGAAATGGCAACAGAAAGCTTAAGAATCTGCGCTTGCTATTTGGACCAAAAACCCAGTATAAGACCGCTCAGAAGCGCATAATGATGCGCATCTCATTATATTTCAAAGAAGGATGTTTAAAATGGCACAGCAACGCACATTTTCAATTATTAAGCCCGATGCCACACGTCGTAATCTGACAGGTGCCATTAATGCTAAAATCGAAGCAAGCGGTCTTCGTATCATTGCGCAAAAGCGTATCCACATGACAGAAGACCAAGCTGGGTCTTTCTATGCTGTTCACAAAGAGCGCCCTTTCTATGGTGAACTTGTTGAATTCATGACATCTGGTCCAGTTGTCGTGCAGGTATTGGAAGGCGAAGACGCTGTTGCGGCTTATCGTGGTGTTATGGGTGCCACAAACCCAGCAGATGCTGATGAAGGCACAATCCGCAAAGAATTTGCAGAATCAATCGAAGCCAACTCAGTGCATGGTTCAGACAGCCTTGAAAATGCTGAAATCGAAATTAAGCATTTCTTCACTGAAGACGAAATTGTTGGGTAATTCCTAACCATATAGATTAAAAAAGGCCGCAAAAGCGGCCTTTTTTTATGGGTATCATCACGTCTCACTTAGAGAAGGAAGATAGCCATTAATACCAAAGTTACAATCACAGCTGCTGTGACGTATTTTGAGAAATTCATGAAGTCATGATAAAAGGCGAGATTAGCCTTTGCATGCTTATCAAAATCATCTGTATTCATTTGTAATCCCCCACATGGCGATGCCTAGTTACTTGTGTTCTTATGCCGAACGTTCGCTCGAAAATCAAGTCACATGCGGCAAAAAGCAATCGGCTAACGGGCTATAGGACAATCTGTCACAATGACATCGCTCAGATCACAATGAGGAGGTGTCTTCCAATGATGGACTCCGTTTTCCTCAAAAAGGTCGCCTGTTATCAAGCCACGGAGTACCGTTTGATAGAGCCAATGTTCGGCCGGCAAAAGACGGGCAGCTAATGTTTCATCTGTATCATCTGGCTGAATGGGAATAGCTGCCTGACATAAAATCGGACCATCATCTAGCGCTGCCGTCACAAAATGAACCGTCGCGCCATGATGGGTGTCGCCTGCGTCAAGTGCGCGTTGATGTGTCTCAACCCCTTTATATTTTGGCAGAAGTGAGGGGTGTATATTGATAATTTTCTGCGGGAAAGCATCAACAAATGTCGGTGATAATATCCGCATGAAGCCTGCTAGAAGGAGAAAATCTATCTGATGCGCCTGAAGATATGCAATGATCTGTGATTCAGCAGCCTCTTTCCCAAGATCTTTATAGGATACATAATGTGTCTCGAGACCGCGTTCCTTGGCTTTTTGCAGGCCAACACAGTCTTTGTCAGCAATCACACAAACGCAGCTTGCTTTGTCAGCCATTGCCGCTATCACATCATGCAGGGCAAGCATGTTTGAGCCGCGCCCTGATAAGGCAATAGCAAATTTCAACGTCATTATAGGGACAGCCCGTCAAATGTAACGGGCGCCTCATCACGTTTTTCTAATTGACCGATGATATAGGCATCTTCCCCTGTTTCTTGGATGGCTTGTAAGGCTTGTGACGCTCTCGCTTCGGTTACAAAGATGAGCATGCCAATCCCACAATTAAAGGTGCGTGCTAATTCATAATCTGAGAGGCCGCCAGCTGATTGTAGCCATTGAAATAGCGGGGGAAGAGGGCGCTGTGTCATATCAAGGTGGGCTGCCATGCTATCATCATAAACACGGGGCGGGTTTTCAATTAACCCGCCACCTGTAATGTGCGCAATCCCAGTAACTCCGCCGGAGCTTATCGCTGCCATTGCCGCGTCAGTGTAAATTCTTGTTGGTGCTAATAAAGCCATACCAAGTGGTTGGTCCTTCGCAAATGGGGCAGGGCTGTGAACATCTAACCCTTCAACTTCCATAATTTTGCGAACGAGAGAAAAGCCATTCGCATGAACGCCTGATGAGGGAAGAGCGATGATGACATCTCCCACTTGTGTCATGCCTTTGGTGATGATTTGGTCTCGTTCTACCGCCCCTACACAAAAGCCAGCCAAGTCATATTTGCCGTCATCATAGGTGCCAGGCATCTCTGCTGTTTCGCCGCCAATTAAGGCGCATCCTGCTTCAATACAGCCATCCGCAATGCCGGCAACTATATCTTTTCCTGTTTGAACATCTAATTTTCCACAAGAAAAATAGTCGAGAAAAAACAGAGGCATGGCACCTTGTGCTAAGATATCGTTTGAACACATTGCCACTAAATCAATGCCAAGTGTGCGGTGGTAATTCATGGCTTGCGCGATATCAAGCTTTGTTCCAACACCGTCCGTGCCTGAGACCAGAATAGGGTCTTTATAGCCAGCTGCTTTTAAATCGAACAAACCACCAAAACCGCCAAGTGCTGGATTGGCGCCGGGGCGCATCGTCCGTTTAGCATCTGGCTTAATGGCATCAATCAGAGCATCACCAGCATCTATATTTACACCCGCATCTTTGTAAGTCAGGCCAGTGTCATTCTTTTTTTCTACCATGCTAGTCTCTTTAGATTTTGGTGTTTATACTGAGGGCCACGATCATTTTAGAGTGGCGAGAACCAGTGATACGGTTATGTAGCATATTCTTATTCATCTGTTTAGGGCTATCTCATCAGGTACAAGCAGAGACCAGATGTGACAGCCCCGTCTTTGGTGTGTCTGACATACCAATCGATAAAAGCGCTGACACGGCTAATTTAGCGCAGCAATTGGCGATGGAAGAGGCGCACGATAAGGCATTTAAACAGGTTTTAGATCGCTTGCTCCTAACGCCTCTGCCCGAGGCTGAGGCACTTGTCCCTGAAGATTTCGCCGAATTGGTACATATTCGCACCGAAACAAGCCTGCCAGGACGTTACATTGCCAAGATTGACATCTGTTTTTCACCAGAAGAACTCAGGCGCTATTTTACATCGCAGCAGGCTATCTGGGCAGAGGTAAGTACACCGCCTATTCTTGTTCTTCCTATCTATGAGACTCCTGCCGGCATTTTAGCGTGGCGCGATGATGTGGCATGGATAGCTGGTTGGCGTGATATTGCAACAACACATCAGGGCTTGGTGCAATTTACATCCCTGCCGCGCACATTAGTAAATGAGAGACAGCTTCGTGCAGAATCTCTGGCAAGTGCGACGCCGTCCATTCTTGCGAAGGCTGTTAATGTGGCAGGCGCCGTTCAGGTGCTGGTGTTGCATGCCATCCAATCATTTCAAGAAGATAAAGAGCAATTTGTTGTCAGAGCCACGCTTTATAATGCAGATGGACAACCGATTGCTGGCTTAGATGAGTTTGTGGTTTCAGGCGCGACAGGTCAGGCCAAAACTCAACTAGATGCGGTAAAACGAGATATTATTGCTGAATTTGAGATGAGTTGGAAAGAGGCAAATCAACGAACGGGGGGCAATGATAATAGGCTTATCGCGGAGATATCTTATGATGATTTGGCCATGTGGTTGCAACGCCGTACAACGCTTTCCTCTCTGCCATCTATCGCGTCATTTACCGTGCTGACTCAGACAAATCGCTCTGCTATTCTAGCGATTGAAATGGCAGGCTCTGTTGATTCGTTGCGTTTTAGCCTTGCTTCTTTGAATCTTCGTCTTGAAAATAAAGATGGGTCCTATGTCATTACGGCATTAGAGGAGTAGGGGATGGGGACGTCACTGCGATCACAATTACCTCTTTTGCTTGAAGTGCCTAAGGGTGAGGTTGATGCCTCCCTTTTTGTAACTGCGGCTAATGAAACAGCGATGGCCTATCTTTCGAAATGGCAAGATTGGCCTGCCCCCTATCATAGCTTCAATATCTATGGCCCTGCCGGTTGTGGCAAATCACAGATGGGGGCATTTCTCGCCCAGCGCGCAAAAGCCATAATGATAGATAATTTGACAATGTTTGACAGAACGGCCTTTGCCGATTGTGACGTCATTATTCTTGATGGGATTTCGACGTCGGATCGTTGGTCCGAAGATGCGCTATTTCATTTTTGCAATTATTTGTCTGAAACAGGCAAATATGCCTTATTCTTAAGTGAAACACCGATTTCACAATTAGACTTTTCACTAGCAGATGTTCGGTCACGTTTGCGAGCGATACCATCCCAGGAAATTCATCTACCCGATGATGCGCTGCTTCGCGCCTTGTTTGAGAGTTATTTTCACGAACGGCAATGCGCGGTGACTGAGGCAGTTCTTGATTATATTGTAGCACGTTGCGACCGCAGTTACGAAGCTGTGGCACAGTTGGTTTCTGCAATTGATAGAGAATCGCTTGCTGCAAAACAGGCAATAACGATCCCCTTGGTCCGTGCGGTATTGGACCAAAATGGCAAGATAAAGGAATAGGGCAAAGAGATGATAGATTATGGAATTTCAGGGAAGACAGCGCTTGTGTGTGCGTCATCGAAAGGATTGGGTCTAGGATGTGCAGAAGCGCTTGCTTCTGTTGGTGTCAATCTTGTGATGTGTGCCAGAGGCGCTGAGCTGCTAGAAGCAGAGGCGCAAAGATTGCGTGATAAGACAGGCAGTATCATTAAAACCGTCGCTTGTGACATCACAAGTGCGGATGGGCAGGCCGCTGTCTTAGATGCGGCAGGGCATGTAGATATTTTGGTTAATAACGCTGGCGGTCCGCCACCAGGTGATTTTCGTGACTGGAGTCGTGATGATTGGATTAAGGCCATCGATGCCAATATGTTGACAGCTATCTCTCTGATTAAAGCGGTGCTAGATCCGATGATTGAGCGGCGCTTTGGTCGTATTGTGAATATCACGTCTGGCGCGGTGAAAAGCCCCATTTCTGCCTTAGGTTTGTCAAATGGTGCCCGTGCAGGTCTCACAGGCTTTGTCGCAGGGTTATCGCGTGATGTGGCACAGCATAATGTCACAATAAATGGATTGCTGCCTGGGCAATTTAATACAGACCGCATTGAGGCGATGATTGAAAATTCTGCCAAAGCGCAAAATTTATCAAAGCCAGAGATGCGTCATGTGATTGAACAGCGTAACCCATCAAAACGATTAGGCGAGATCGAAGAATTTGGCTTTGCCTGCGCATGGCTTTGTGCCGCACAATCAGGCTATGTAACGGGACAAAATATCTTAATTGATGGTGGTAACTTTAATCCGACTCTGTAAGTGATAGGTCGCTTAGGGCGTGGAAACAAATCTTATTATCTTGCAACGTCATCGCAATTTTTCCAGCTTTAAGCGCTTGCGCCTGCTTACCGAATAACTCATATCGCCAACCTTGCAATACGGCTTGGTTCGGATCATCTGATTGCGCCAGCATTTCAAGGTCTGAGGCTGTGGCAATGAGGCGAGGGGCAGCACCAGTCTCATCACTCACAGACTTTAACAACACACGAAACATCTCAAGAACGGCCGTAGGCGCACGGTCAATCTGTTTCTGTTTAGGCGGTGTTGGCCAATTTTCTTTCTCAACCTTATCCGCGGTTTGTATGATTTTTAAGCGCTGCTCTGAGAGCCATCGCGTTGCATTTATCCGTAGGCCACGATTTTTTTGCAGCGCCTCTTTCGTTTTTGGTGCGCTTGCCGCGAGGTCAATTAATGTTTCATCTTTTAAAAATCGGCTACGCGGTAAATTTCGCTTTTGGCATTCCTGTTCCCGAAAGGCGGCCAAATATTTTAAGCGATTGAGCGTGATAGGTTTAGGAGAGCGCAATTTTAGTTTTTTGTACATCTCTTCAGGAATGGCGCTATAGGTAGATTCCTTGGCTAAAATAGCCATTTCCTCTGTGATCCACTCCTCCTTATGACCCTCGCGCAAGGCGTCTTGCAATAACGGGTAAATTTGCTCCAGATAAATTACATCATCCAAGGCATAGTGGATTTGTTTGTCGCTCAGCGGTCTCTTTGACCAATCGGTAAAACGTGACGATTTATCAATATGTTTTTTCAAAAAATGCTGAACTAACTTGTCATATCCAACCTGGTCACCTAATCCGCAGACCATCGCAGCAATTTGGCTATCAAAGAGCGGTGATGGCACCTTGCCTGTTTTCAAATAAAAGATCTCTATATCTTGGCGGCCCGCATGAAAGGCTTTCACAACGGCTTTGTTTTGTAACAAATCCCAGAAAGAGCTGAGATCTAAGTCATAAGCGATAGGATCAATGATATAGCTTTCGCCTAAGGCCGCAATTTGAATAAGGCATAAATCCGGGTAATAGGTTTTTTCCCGCATAAATTCAGTATCAATTGCCACCATCCCTGCCGTGGCAAATCGGGCCATTACGTTATCAAGGGCTTGTTGCGAAGATAAGATAGGATCTGTTTGTGTCATAGACCTATGATAGCTGATGCCTCATCTTGCCGCTAGCGATTTAACCTTTTGCATAGGGAAACTTGTCTGATTTTTTGAAAAGGCTATGTTAGGGATAGGTGTAAGAGCCAATCTATAGAAAGGGCAGGCTATGGCTGATTATCGGTATGCGAAACAAGGAATTGTAGCATGTGGCCTGTTAGGGGCGCTTTTGCCGCTTTCTGCAGTAGCAATGGAATTTGCCCCTCATCGCGTTACCTATCAATTAGCGTTGGCAGAGAGTGATAAATCAGCGGCGCTAGATGAGATTAACGGCCGCTCTGTTTTCACATTAATGCAAGACTGTGATGGTTGGAAATCTGATGAAGATTACGCCATGCAGATGCGTTTTGAGGGAGGTGGGGAAGTATTTATGGCCTCTCTCTTCTCGTCTTTTGAGAATGAAACAGGCGACCTGTTCAGCTTTACTATTGATGAGCAATCCAGTTTTGAGCCAGCAATTTCATTTGATGGGTTTGCATCACGTGCCGAGGGAGAAGGAGGCGAGGCTTTTTTCTCTATTGAACCAGACGAAGCACTATCATTGCCTGAGACCACTTATTTTCCGATTCAACATAGTTTTGAGATATTAGAACGCGCTCAACAAGGGGATACATTTTTCTCAGCCCATATATTCTTTGGCGCAAAGCCGGATGAGGCTTTGAAGAAAACATCCGTTGTGATTGGCAAAAAGGTTGTGAATGACGAGCCATTACCGTCATCCCCTC
>CALEYP010000028.1 GCA_937924895.1 uncultured Alphaproteobacteria bacterium | reverse complement strand
CCCCTTGCAAATCAAGACCGAGATTTACGGCTTGCCCTGGTAGAAATTGGCCTAGCTGTCTTTCTCCAATCACATTGGGAAGGGCATAGGCTGCCCCCATCACGATGACGAGGAGCACTAAAATTCGTTTCCAGCTGTCATATTGCAGCATGATATTTCACCTTATCTCTAGTCAGGGCAGGCTGTTTTATTAGTCTTTTTTCTCAACAGATGCGATCATGCCGCGCACGACTTCTACCTTCACATCTTTTGCGATTTCAACTTCGACATAATCTTGCTCAGCCACAGCTTTTGCGATGGTGCCTCTGATACCGCCTGATGTTGTGACCTTGTCACCGCGCTTTACATTATTAACCAATTCGCGATGTTCTTTGGCCCGCTTTTGCTGAGGACGGATCAAAAAGAAATAGAAAATCGCAAAGATAAGGACGAAAGGCAATAATTGCGCTGTTAATGAGGCGCCACCACCGGCGGCTTGTGCAAAGGCTGGGCTGATAAGCATCAGTCTAATCTCCAAAAGTGAGGTAAAACCTCGTTACTAGAATTCTAAGCTATGCAAAGCATAATGCTGGTCACAATAGCTTGCCTTGACAGGGCTTTCAATGTCAAAAAGAGTCAAATGATGAGTAGGACTATGAAGGGCAAATAATGACTGATAGTGAGACAACAAAAATACTCTATCGAATTGCTGATGCGCTTGACAGATTGGCGCCTGCCCAATCGAGCAACACACCTCTTATGGACGCTGAGGGTTATGTGTGGCGCCCTGAGCAGATGCAATGCAGCCCTGTCTCACATATTGCGCGCCTCCCTCTGACAGCGTTATGCGGCATCAGCCCACAATTGCAGCAATTATATGACAATACCAAGCGGTTTGCCGAAGGTAAGCTTGCGAATAATGCGCTATTATGGGGGGCGAGAGGCACAGGTAAATCATCGCTTGTTAAAGCGGTTCATGGGGCCCTCATCGAAGACGGTTTCTCACTAAAAATTGTAGAAATCGCAAGAGAGGATATCGCTAGCCTACCCGACCTCATGTCCTATCTTGCCCATCAAGAGGGGCGATTTATCATTTTTTGTGATGATTTGGCATTTGAAGGGGCAGAGACAAGCTATAAAGCCCTAAAGGCAGCCTTGGAGGGTGGTTTAACAGGACGACCAAGCAATATTGTGTTCTATGCCACATCAAATCGCAGACACCTCATGTCACGCCAAATGATCGATAATGAGCGCTCGACAGCCATCAATCCCTCCGAAGCGGTAGAAGAGAAAATCTCACTCTCAGATAGATTTGGCCTGTGGCTTGGCTTTCACGCGCTTGATCAAGACCAATATTTAGAGATCATCGCCGCCTATATCACCTATTATGAAATCCCCACAAGCTTTGAAGAGGAGCGCCTGCCTGCGTTGCAGTGGGCGATGGCAAGAGGTAACCGTTCAGGCCGTACGGCGCATCAATTTATCATTGATTGTGCCGCGCGCCATAATGTGATGATTGGCTAGAGGCGCTATGATTTGATGATATCATGCGGGTTAATGGGCTGACGTGACAAACGCACTTCAAAATGAAGCTGCGGGCTTGTCACACGTCCTGTTTGCCCAACCTGCCCTAATAGTTGACCTGACGAGACAATATCGCCCTCTGACACAGCGACACTATCCAAATGGGCATAGGCCGTAATATATCCGCCATCATGCTTTACGAGCACCAAGGTTCCAAAGCTTTTTAAATTCTCACCAATATAGGCCACAGTGCCTGGCGCTGCTGTCGATACACGAGAGCCACGTTCCGCTCTGATATTGACGCCATCATTGTGGATCCCCTTACCAGCTGGACCAAAATCTTGGATGATTTCGCCTTCTAATGGCCATGTAAAACCATCACCCGTGCCAAAAGCAGGCGCAACAAAATTCTTCCGCGGCTGCGGGCTTGCCTGTGGGGCGGGCCGCGTAGCGGCTGCCACTTTTGCCACTGTCGTTGTAGGCGCGACTGCCGGCTTAGCAAGGGCTGTATTTGCGCCCTTCCCGCCATCTAAGACTGTAAAATCATGTGTGTCAGGGATCAACAAACGAGCCCCAACGACCAATTCCCCCGAAGATGGTAGCTGGTTCAGCTCAACAATGTGATATTGGCTCACGGCATAACGCTGAGAGATGGTAAACAGACTATCTGTCGGCCTCACAACATGTTCGCGGCGCGGTGTGACTTTAAGGTTTTGCCCCTGCTGCAGCGCATAAGGCGGTGATAAATCATTATCAGCGATCAATGATTGCGGTGTAATCTGATAGCGTGTAGCAAGGCTGTAAATCGTATCACCAGCTAAGACAGGCAATAAGCGATTGGCCGGAATTGGCACCCGCTGAATACGGCCAGAGCCCACTTCAACAGGGGCCGGTGCCTCTCTGGTGAGAGATAGTTTAGGCAAACTTACATCTGGCACTTGGCAGGCTGATAAAACAGACAATAAAAGGACCAAACCTCCCAACCGAAGAGATGAATGGGCAATATAGCGGCGCTGCATCATGTTAATCCTGTACCTGCGAGCATGGGAACAAACCGAACCTCCATTATCGTATCGCGCTCTAGCCCAGAGGCAAGTTTTTTTATCCGTTGTAATGTTTCTTGCCCCGCTGGTCCGATGGGGCCAATAAAGATGCCCCCCTCTTTGAGTTGATCAATCAGATGAGAGGGTACATCTTCACTCTGGCAAGCTGTAATGATGCGGTCAAAGGGCGCGGCCTCTGGCCACCCTTTTTGTCCATCTGCATGACGGAGGCTGATATTTGTGAGGCGGCATTGCCTGATACGTTGTTCTGCATCAACAAATAAGGGTCTGATACGTTCAATGGAATATACACGCCGCGCAAGATACGATAAAACGCATGCTTGGTAACCTGTCCCCGTGCCAATTTCCAGCACGCGATGTTGCGGGGCGATATCAAGCCCTATCAATGACTTCGCAATAACATATGGTTGGCTGATGGTTTGACCATGCGCGATAGGCAATGACGCATTTTCATAAGCATGAGCGCGCAACGCCCGCGGTAAAAACAACTCACGTGGCACGCGCTCAATGGCACTTAAAACAGCAGCATCTTGTATTGCCAAAGACCGCAATTGCATAATAAGACGCGCTTTGGCTGCCAAGAGCTCATCATCTTGCAAGTCAGACATCTTAGGCCTTGTCAAAAGACAGTGATGAGAAACGCGCCATTTGGCTGCGATCCGTATGATCCATTTTGAGCGGTGTCAGTGACACATACCCATCATCAAGGGCGGCTCTATCAGACCCTTTTTGAACCTCGTCATCAATTTGCAACGGACCAATCCGATAATGATGCGGTGTTTCGGCATCATAAATAATATCACCGGCCTTATGAATATCCGTAAAGGCGGGGCGTATGCCTTTTACCCGCCCTGCTGACAAGGCGGGAAAATTAATATTTAAGATTGTGCGTCTCGCTGGCAAATGCGCCAAACAATAGGCAATGGTCTCTGCCCCTGCTTCGCGCGCCGGACCAAAATCCGCCTCTTGATCGCCATGATGCTGGCTAAACGCAATCGCCGGTATGCCCATAATCGCGGCCTCAAAAGCAGCACCAATTGTCCCTGAATAGCCGATATCATCTGCCGCATTCATGCCGTGATTGATACCAGACACAACCAAATCTGGTGGCGCATCTTTCATCACGACATTTAAGCCGAGCATCACACAATCTGCGGGCGTGCCGGAACAGGCGTAGCGTCCCTGCCCTAAATCTGCAAGGTGAATATCTTGCTTTAATGATAAGGAGCGGCCCGTCCCAGAGCGATTATCCATAGGCGCAATGATCGTAATATCATTGCTAAAGGGGCGCATTAAATCAGCAAGCAGCGATAGACCAAAGGCATCTATGCCGTCATCATTACTGATTAGAATGCGCATCAAATCCCCTCTTATAGATGATTAAGCCTTGCTTGGTACTAGCCTATCTGTGCCCATATAGCGATGCAAGGCTTCTGGTAGTAAAATGGTACCATCTTCTTGCTGCCCATTTTCTAAGACTGCAATCATTGTACGGCCAATCGCAAGGCCCGACCCGTTTAATGTATGCACAAATTCAGTGTCTCCACCTGCTTCACTGCGCATTCTTGCCTTCATCCGGCGCGCTTGGAACGGTCAACAATTTGAACAAGACGAGATTTCACGATACATGCCGCGCCCTTCATCTTGCCCTGGAAGCCAAACCTCAATGTCATAAGTTTGCTGCGCTGAGAAACCAGTATCACCCGAACAGAGCTTCATTACACGATAAGCCAAACCAAGGCGCTGAAGAATAGTCTCAGCGCAATTCGTCATACGCTCTAATTCAGCGTCTGAATCCTCTGGCTTTGTGATGGAGACCATCTCAACCTTAGAGAATTGATGCTGGCGGATCATGCCTCTTGTGTCTCGTCCAGCCGAGCCGGCTTCAGCGCGGAAACAAGGAGTGTACGCCGTCATGCGCAGCGGCAAACTATCAGCATCCAATATGCTATCTGAAGCCAAATTTGTAAGAGGCACCTCGGACGTTGGAATCAGCCACTTATCCTCTTCCACAGCATAGAGATCTTCGGCAAATTTCGGTAGTTGTCCAGTGCCTGTCATTGTCTTGGTATTCACAATTGCTGGCGGCAACGTCTCCCGATACCCGAATTCAGAGGTGTGTGTATCGAGCATAAAGCTCGCCAAAGCACGTTCGAGACGAGCCAATTGGTCATGCAACACAACAAAGCGTGCACCAGCCAGTTTTGCGCCATTTGCAAAATCCATCTGGCCCAAATTTTCACCAAGAGTCACATGGTCTTGTGGCGTGAATGAGAATTTAGGCAATGTGCCAACGGTGCGCACAAGCGCGTTATCTTCTTCATCTGAACCCTGGGGGACACTATCATCCAAAATATTTGGCAATGACATGAGATGCCCCATAAGGGTTTGTGCTAATTCAGCCTCTTGCGCCTCTAACTCAGGCGCTTTGGCTTTGATATCAGCCACCTCTTGAATGAGGTCATCGGCATCTTCCCCTTTGCCCTTGCGCATCCCAATTTCTTTTGACGCTTCATTGCGCCGCGATTGCAAGGCTTGGATTTCTGTTTGCAAGGCACGGCGCTGACTATCAAGAGATGTGATGTCAGTTGCCAGGGGGGCTAGCCCGCGTTTGGCAAGAGCGGCATCAAAAGCCTCTGGGTAATCTCTGATGAAACGAATATCATGCATGAGGGTCGTCCTATGAAGTAAGATGTCAGATCAGGCAAAGCTGATTGCTATTCGGGTTGCGCAGACTCTGATGGTTGAATAAAGCGCGCAATGATGATGGAAATTTCATAAAGTAAAATCACGGGAACTGCGAGTAGCACTTGTGAAATCACATCGGGTGGCGTCAAAATAGCGGCCGCCACAAATGATAGTAAAATGGCATATTTCCGCTTGGAGGCCAGTCCCTCTGGCGACACTAATCCCGCTTTTACAAGCAATAACAAAATGACGGGTAATTCAAAGGCAATGCCAAAGGCAAACATTAGCCTCATCACCAATGAGAGATATTCAGAAATGCGCGGCTCTACCTGAATAGGAAGCGCGCCTTCTCCGCCAATGGTCTCAAAACCAACAAAGAACTGCCAAGCGAGCGGAATGACGAGGTAATAGACCATCATTGCCCCTAGCGCGAACAACACAGGCGTTGCTAATAGAAATGGGGCAAAAGCTGACTTCTCATTCTTGTATAAAGCCGGCGCAACAAATTTCCAAATTTGGATAAGCATTAGGGGAAAGGTGATGCATAAGGAGGTAAAGAAGGCCACCTTCACCTGTGTAAAAAAGCCTTCATGCAAGCCTGTGAAGATCATACGACCACCACGCTCGAGCAAAATATCTGCCAAAGGCGCCTGCAGGAAACGATAAACAAGGTCTGCAAGATTTGCGCTATCACTGCCAAATGGGCGAATGAAGGCAGCAATGAAGAAAACGATAAATACCGCAAAGATCACGCCAATACGGTTACGCAACTCTGTCAAATGCTCAATGATTGTCATTGAGCCCTGTTCATCTAATTGGTCTTCTGTTTGGTCGGTAAGCTGTTCCGTCATGATGCGGCTTTCTTCGCTGACTTAGTGGCGGCTTTTTTGGCTGACTTTTTTGGGGCTTTTTTAGCTGATGTTTTCGTTGCAGCTTTAGATTGCGCAGCGGCTTTTTTAGGGCTCGCCTTTGATTTTGTCTCTTTGCCTTGGACGGTCTCAACATCGCGCTTGATCTCGTCGATCCCTGCGGCGTCTTTCATATCATTTGCTACATCTTTGATATCGCCATCTAGCAAATTTGCCATATCGTCAAATTCACCTTCCTTCACATCATGAAGGATTTTCTTAACATCAGCCTCATTCGCAACATCTTCAAGTGACGTTGTAAATTCGCGTGCCATTGATTTTGCTTTCCGCATGACTTGCGAAAAACTGCGCATGATACGTGGCATGTCTTTGGGGCCAACGACCAACACCAACACGACGGCAACCATCAAAAATTCTTGCCAGCCTAGATCAAACATTTAGCTATCCAACTTTAAATAAAAGACGGGCCAAATGGCCCGCCCTAATGACAAAGACAGGCTTAAGACTTCTTAGCTGCTTTCTTCTTAGACGCACCTTTTTTCGCAGCAGCTTTCTTCTTAGGTGCTGCTTTTTTCTTTGGTGCGGCTTTCTTCTTCGCTGCAGGCTTTTTCTTTGGCGCTGCTGCTACGTCTTCAGCTGGTGCTTCGATGGCATCTTCAGCATCCGCCGCGTCTGCTTCGTCACCTTTTACGCCATCTTTGAAATTACGTAAGCCTTTGCCAAAATCACCCATGATGTTTGAAATTTTGCCAGGACGCGCGAAAAGAATAAGCACGACTGCCAAAACAACAAGCCAATGCCAAATAGAAGTAAAGCCCATAATAACCTCATAAAGCTATAAAAATTCAACTAGCCTCACTATAGCCAGCTGGTTTTAGATCAGCAAACACTTAATCCAAGTGTAAAACACAAAAAAATGCATACATTACCCAGCTCAGGGCTGATATCACGTTTTAGGATAGATGAATATCTGGCTTTGATCAGCCGCTAGATAAATAGGCATCTCTGGTTGAAGAAAATTGATGCCCGGGATTTTGGCGTGGAAATGATGTTTAGTGCCATCATCGCCATCACCTGCAAGGTGAATAAGCGTACTCCCCCCTAATAGATGCAATTCAACTAGTGAGAATGGCTTATCAGCTATATGTTGCGGCTCGGTATAGACATTTAAATTCTCATTGCGCACCACAACTTCAACTGCCTGACCATCTGATAATTGCGGTGTATCAATTGCCCCTAGGATGGTTTGCACTTGACCGGATTGCACTTGCCCATCAAAGCGGTTTGCCTCGCCAAAGAACGTGGCAACGAAGGCGTTGACTGGCGAGCGATACACATCAATGGGGCGTCCAATCTGAACAATTTGCCCCTGATTCATCACCACAATGCGGTCCGACATAAACATCGCCTCTTCTGCATCATGCGTTACCATAAGGGTCGCAATATTTTGCTCACGTAGCAGGTGTAATAACGTATCACGGATCCGCTCTCTGAGCCTTGTATCAAGACCAGAAAAGGGCTCATCTAACAATAAAAGCTGTGGTGAAGGCGCAATAGCACGTGCCAAAGCTACGCGTTGTTGCTGCCCGCCAGAACATTCATGGGGATACATATTGGCCAGTTTATCAACACCAACATCTTGCATCACCTGATAGGCCCGTTCCTGCGCCTGTTTTTTTGATGTTTTCAGGCCATAACAGACATTTTCCAAGATGGTTAAATGGGGAAATAACGCATAATTTTGAAAGACAAGACCCATATGACGCTGATCCGCAGGGAGTGCATATCCCGCAGATGATATAACCTTGTCCCCTGCCCTGATTTGACCTTTATGAGGGGCCTCTAATCCTGCGGCAAGGCGCAATAAGGTTGATTTGCCACAACCACTTGGCCCAAGGAGAGACACCACTTCTCCCTGCTTAATGGCAAATGAAATATCATCCACAGACGGTGTTACACCATAATGGTGGCTGATATCTTCAAAGGAATAAATCATGCCTCATCATCCGCAAATTCAGTTTCACCAAATGCCGCTTCTAGCAAGTCATCATCAACATAATCTGTAATGACATCCTCCATTGCCTCATCTTCCTGAGCGGCTCCTTCTCCCAGATTCCCCAAAATCTGTCTCTTTCGCAGGAGACCAGCAGATTTTAACTCTTCCATCCCTGGCAACGCATCCAGAGACTCCAAGCCAAAATGGTCCAAGAAACCAGGAGATGTGCCCCATGTCAAAGGACGCCCTGGTGTGCGGCGCCTTCCGCGTGGCTTTATCCACCCAACTTCAAGCAAGATATCCATTGTACCTTTTGACAGGCTGATACCTCTAATTTCTTCAATCTCAGCGCGCGTTACAGGCTGGTGATAGGCAATAATCGCCAAAACTTCCATCGCAGCACGAGAGAGTGGACGCTCAACCTGACGTTCAATATTCAGGTTTTCCGCAATTTCTGGCTTGGTTCGAAAGGCAAAGGCATCATCCCGCTTGACAAGCTCTACCCCTGAATACGCCCCATACCGCTCATCAATAATCGCTATAACAGTCGCAAGCTGTGTTTCATCTTCGAGATAAGCGATTAAGTCACGAGCGCGCACAGGCTTCGGCGAGGCAAAAATGACGGCCTCAATCACCTTGGCTTGCTGTAGCAGTAATTCTGAATGTGGCGCCAGTTTATCCATCTGATATCTCCTTTGCCCGCAAATAAATCGGCCCATAGTGAGATTGCTGCCGCAAATTCACAATTCCTTCCTTTGCCAATTCTAATGAGGCCACAAAATGAGAGGCCATCGCGGAACGCCTATCAAGCGAGCGATGCAGCCCGCCAGGCAAGAACTGCTCCAACACGGTCCAGCCAGGTGATGTTTTTAGCAGATGTTTCAACCTGCTTGAGGCTTCTTGTACTGAATATAAACGTGTCGCAGCAATCGTTAAAGTCTGCGCTGTTTCCTCAGATCTGAGGTCACCATACACGGCCAACAAGTCATACAGACCGGCAGTCCATAACGGCTTTTCAGTCGTTGTGAAATATTCAGGCTCCCCTCTTGCGTGACGGGCCTGACCCAATTTAGGTAATGATGCGAGTGATTTTGCCGCTTCTTGCATCGCTTCCAAACGCAATAGCTGAAAGCGAAGCGCGTCTGTCATATCAACAATTTCTTCATCGGCCTCTGGCTCTGCCTCCGGCAATAGCAAACGGGATTTGAGATAAGCGAGCCACGCAGCCATCACCAAATAATCAGCCGCCACTTCAAGGTTCAACTCTTGCGCGGTTTCAATAAAAGATAAATATTGCTCAGCAAGCGGCAAAATAGAGATTTTCATCAAATCAACTTTTTGCTCTCTTGCCAAAGATAGTAGCAAGTCGATTGGCCCTTCAAACCCATCCAGATTGACAAATAATGTCAGTTGCGTGGCATCGCCAGATGCATGCACAACGTCATCTGTGATGGGAAACTCAGTCATTTACGGCAAATCTACTTTCCGCAGAATACAATCTTGGCCAGCACGTTTTAGCGCATCACAGAGACCTCTGGCATCTTCATTTGGCAAAGGCTCAGTAATGACGCGCCAGAAAACGCCTGAACTACCGGTATCTATTTGCATAACCCCTAATGAGAGGCCCTGTAAGCGGTCTTTATGCTTTTGCGTGAGGACTGAAGCCACGGTTTGCGCTTTACCCGCATCACGGAAAGCAGCAAGCTGAACCATCATAGACGGGCCTGATTTTGCTTTCGCCTCAATCACTTCTTTCGTAATGGGACGGGTAGCAGGCTCTGCTTTATCTAGGGCAGCTGTCATCTCGTCTTCAGCGCTTTCAGGTGCTTTGGTGACAGCGTCCTGTGGCTGAACCGGCTTTGTATCAGCTGGTTTTGCCTCCTCAACGACAGCGGTTTCTGTTGCAGTGTCTTGCGGCGCCTCTGCCACCTTTTCCGTCGCAGGAGCGTCTTCAATCTTGACCTCTGGCAATTCAGGAGATGATGGCTTTAATGATAGAATTTCTACCTCATCCTTTGTTTCATTTAACTCATCTAACATATTGTAAACAGATGATTTATCGGCGCTTGAATCAGGCGCCTCTTCCGCATCTGCCTTTGCTTTAAAATCTGATTGATCAGCCTTTAGAACAACCACATTAACAGGCGCTGACTGATTGGCCATTTGCACCACATAAGCGGCAACAGCACCAAGCGCGACAAGCCCTATGATAGCCCCTGCAATCACAGGTACAGAAAGTGTCTTTTTACCAGTATCATCGTCACGCATAATGCTACATCTCCTCAGCGGCCGTGATTGAGAGCAATCCTAATCCTGATCTAATCACGAGTGAGACACAATTGACAAGATAGAGACGCGCTTTTGTCACAGCTTCATCATCCCCTTGAATGAATTTCAAAGAGGGATCATCACGCCCACCATTCCACAAACTATGGAAATTCGCTGCCAATTCCATCAAATAAAAGGCAATGCGATGCGGCTCATGCGCTTTTGCCGCGCTTGCAATCAAAGCCGGCCATGAGGCTAATTGCTTCATCAAGCGCATTTCTAATTCATGTGTCAAACAAGAGAGATCTGCATCATCAAATTGCGTTGGTGCCTCAGCCTGGCGGAACACTGACCGCGCTCTGGCATGCGCATATTGAACATAAAAGACAGGGTTTTCCCGGCTCTTTTCTGTCACTTTCGCATAATCAAATTCAAGTGTTTGGTCATTGCGACGCGTTAACATAATAAAACGCATCACATCAGGCCCAACCGCATCCATCACATCTGATAATGTGACGAACGTCCCTGCTCGCTTAGACATTTTCACAGGCTGACCATTATCAAGTAGCGAGACAAGCTGGCATAGCTTGACATCAAGCATATTTGACGCGCCAGACACAGCTGCCGTCGCGGCCTTCATGCGCTTGACATATCCGCCATGATCAGCGCCCCACACATCAATCATGGGGCCATCTGTACGCTGATATTTATCTAAATGATAGGCAATATCTGAGGCAAAATAGGTCCATCCGCCATCAGATTTCTGCAGGGGTCTATCTGTGTCATCGCCAAATTGTTTGGCTTTGAAAAGCATTTGCTCGCGCTCTTCCCAATCTTCTGGCGCTTGGCCTTTGGGCTTTTCCAACACCCCGTGATAAATCAAATCCTGAGCCGTCAGATGATCAATCGCTGCTTGCACCTTGCCATTATCTGTCAAAGCTCTCTCAGACGAGAACACATCCATACTGACACCAAGGCGAGATAAATCATCCTTGATGCCTGCCATAATCATGGCAACAGCAAATTCCCGAATAGGCGCCAGATATGTTTCTTCATCAGCCTCAAGGAAACGGTCAGCAAATTCTGCTTTGAGCGCTTGCCCAACCTCTTTTAAATATTCACCTGGATAGAGGCCAGCTGGGATAGTAACCTCTTCCCCAAATGCTTCACGATACCGTAAATAAGCAGAGCGCGCCAACACATCAACCTGCGTTCCAGCATCATTGATGTAATATTCCCGTGTCACATCAAACCCTGCAAATTGCAGCAAATGTGCTAGCGCATCACCGAAAATTGCCCCTCTGGCATGGGCTGCATGCAAGGGCCCTGTTGGATTAGCTGAGACAAATTCGACATTGACCTTTTGGCCCTTCCCGATCTCAGATTGGCCATAGGCGACCCCTGCCTCATGGATATCACGCAATTGGTTTTGCCAAGCTGAGGCTGGTAATCGTAAATTAATAAAACCAGGACCAGCAATTTCAGCGCTCTCGACATCATCGAGATCCGCTAATTTCGCGACATATAATTCTGCTAAGGCGCGTGGGTTCATACCCGCAGATTTTGCCGTGACCATTGCAATATTTGTCGCCAAATCACCATGAGATTCCTCACGTGGCAATTCCACCGTTAGCTTCGACAGATTATGCCCCTCAGCTAGGGAACCTTCTGCGACTAATTCGTTGTAAATATTGTGAATATGAGTTTCGAAAAGTGTAAAAATATTCATGTTACGATAAGATAGGTCCCAAATCAAAAAGGCGTTCATACTCTAATAACGCATAGCGGTCAGTCATGGAAGCCACATAGTCGCCAATGATGCGCGCTTTTTGCGCCTCATCAGACTGGCATTTCTCTTGCCAATCAGGCGGCAATAAATTCGGCTCATCCATAAAAATGGTAAATAGAGATTTTACCGTACGGCGCGCCTTACTTGTCATGCGATTGACTTTGTAATGCCGCCACATATGGGTAAACAAATAAGATTTAATACTCGCCAAATCCTGCGACGCTGTCTCTGAAAAAGCAATCAGTGCCTGCCCCGCCTGCCGCACATCATCAGCTGATTGCGGCGCTACATCACGTAAATTAATGCGAGACGTTGCTAACAAATCCTCTACAAAATGAGAGATAAGCTGTCTGGTTAGCTCATGGGTAAGGCGCCCCATTGCCAAATCTGGCCAGTCCGTTTGCAACTGGCGTAAAATTGGGCCAATCACAGGCAAATCATAAAGAGCGCCGAGTTCTAACAGCCCTGCCCGTAACCCATCATCAATATCATGTGACAAATAAGCGATATCGTCTGATAAATTCGCAATTTGCGCTTCAGCTGAGGCATAGGAGGAGAGATCAAATCCAGCCACCTCATTAACCTCTGCAATTGTTGGGCGCAGCGCTCCGGTCACGGGCCCATTATGCTTAATGACGCCTTCTAATGCTTCCCAGCTGAGGTTTAAGCCATCAAAGGCCGCATAACGTTCTTCTAGTTTCGTAACAATCCGGACAGTTTGCTCATTATGGTCAAAGCCACCTGCGAGGGTCATCACGTCATTTAACGCATCCTCGCCTGCATGACCGAACGGCGTATGACCCAGATCATGCGCCAGCGCAACAGCTTCACTTAAATCTTCATTCAGACCTAAGGCGCGTGCGCATGAGCGGGCAATCTGCGCCACTTCTAGCGAATGTGTTAAACGTGTCCGGAAATAATCCCCCTCATGATACACAAACACTTGTGTTTTATGTTTCAGCCGCCGAAACGCGACTGAATGAATTATTCTGTCACGGTCGCGTTGATAAAGGGTGCGTGTTGATGTACCAGATGGCTCAGAAATTAGCCGGCCTTTTGACTGTGAGGCATGGCTAGCAAATCGCGCGACTGGCTCTGTATTTGGCGCTGTCATAACCATCTAACTTTCACTGTGTCTGATGCGTTATAACCTATAGAAATCCGCGACTAAGAGCAAGAGTTTGGATAAGTGGGAAATGGCTGTCGCACCAGGGTCTGTATCTTGATCTTTCACAGCTTACAGCCCATATTAAGAGCACGTTAAGAAAGAAGGTCATCAGGATATGAACCAATTTTCCATCACCGAAGCTGCTGCCAATCGCATTGCCGAATTGCAAGGTACCGAAAACGCCCCATATTTTCGTGTGCGCGTTGATGGTGGTGGCTGTTCTGGTTTTCAATATGTCTTTGATTTTGACCATGATAAGGCCGAGGAAGATATTGATTTTGAAGCGCATGGCATCACTGTATTAGTGGATGATATGTCACTGGGATTTCTCGAAGGCGCACAGCTTGATTATGTTGAAGAATTGCTTGGCTCTTATTTTAAAGTAGAGAATCCAAATGCCACAGCCTCTTGTGGTTGCGGCACATCTTTTTCTGTCTAACCCTTTACAATCATTCAGGATTTCGTCATGCGCATCGCAAGCTGGAACGTCAATTCAATCAAGGCACGGCTTGGGCATGTGGTTGATTATTGCAAAGCAGGTCACACAGATGTGCTTTTGCTACAAGAACTGAAAATGATGGATGACGCCTTTCCTCATGATGCCTTTCAAGAAATTGGCTGGCATGTCGCTAATCACGGGCAGAAAACCTATAATGGCGTGGCGATTTTATCACGCCATCCCATCACAAATTGTGAGATGCGCCTTGCTGGTGATGACAGTGATGAACAAGCACGCTTTATTCAAGCAGACATAGAGGGCGTGCATGTGGCGTCGCTCTATTTGCCCAATGGTAACCCCTGCCCTGGCCCAAAATTTGACTATAAATTAGCCTGGATGGATCGGCTTGATGCGCTGGCTGACACCTTACTCGCATCTGAAAAACCTGTTGTTCTTGGTGGTGATTATAATGTCATCCCACAAGCCATTGATTGTTATGATGAAGCAGAATGGGTGGGTGATGCCCTCTATCATGAAGAGAGCCGCAGTCGCTTTTTTGCATTGCTTCATAAAGGCTATACAGATGCCTTTCGTGCCATCCATCCCGAAGGCGCTCGTTATAGTTTCTGGGACTATCAGCGTGGCGCTTGGCAAAAAAATAATGGCATCCGCATTGATCATTTGCTGCTATCACCTGAGGCTGCCAATTTACTAACCAATGCCGGCATTGATAAAGGACCGCGTGGGTTAGAGCGTGCCTCAGACCATACACCGGTCTGGTGTGACTTGGATTTGTCCTGATAATAGCTGCCACTCATCAGGCATGAAAAAAGGGCGCCGTAGCGCCCCTTTTTTTAACTTTTGATGGGTTTACAGGTCAGCAAAGACATGTGTTTCCGCATTGGCACCAGGGTGTGTCGTTGCCCCTGTTTCAGCAGATCCCACTGTTTGTGCATACTTCCAGATTGTACCAGAATTATAATTGGTTTCACGCGGCTGCCATGCAGCTTTGCGCTTTGCCAACTCTTCATCTGACAAATCAACAGAAATGTCACCTGTTGTAGCGTCAATGGTAATCATGTCGCCATCTTGCAAGAGCCCAATGGGACCGCCCACTGCGGCTTCTGGCCCGACATGGCCAATACAGAAGCCACGTGTGGCACCTGAGAAGCGACCATCTGTGATAAGGGCAACTTTGTCGCCAACACCCTGCCCATATAGCGCGGCTGTTGTGGCAAGCATTTCACGCATGCCTGGGCCGCCTTTTGGCCCTTCATAACGGATAACCAGAACTTCACCTTCTTTGTAGCTACGCTCTTGTACAGCGGCAAAGGCATCTTCTTCACAATCAAAACAACGAGCTGGCCCTGTAAAGCTTAGGTTCTTCATACCTGCGACTTTTACAATCGCACCTTCAGGGGCAAGGTTACCACGCAAGCCCACAACGCCGCCTGTTGGTGATAATGGATTGGTTGTCGGATAAACCACTTTTTGATCTTCTGGGAAGGTAACATCTGCCAGATTTTCCGCCTGTGTCTTACCTGTTACAGTGATACAATCACCATGCAGATACCCGCCATCAAGCAACGCCTTCATCAAAACAGGCACGCCGCCAATTTCATACATATCACGTGCTACGAACTTACCGCCTGGCTTCAAGTCAGCAATGTACGGTGTGCGCTTGAAAATATCTGCCACATCATGCAGATCAAACTTAATGCCAACTTCGGCCGCGAGCGCTGGTAGGTGAAGTGCAGCATTAGTTGAGCCGCCTGTCGCAGCAACAACCGTAGCAGCATTTTCAAAGGCTTTGCGCGTTAGTATATCGCGCGGACGCAAGTTACGCTCAATCAATTCCATAACCATACGTCCAGAATGATAAGCATATTCATCACGTGTCTCATAAGGGGCTGGTGCCCCAGCTGAACCTGGCAGCGCCAAGCCAATCGCTTCTGATACACAAGCCATTGTATTGGCTGTGAATTGGCCACCACATGAGCCAGCAGATGGGCATGCGACACATTCTAATTCATGCAAATCTTCATCTGACATGTTGCCAGCTTGGTGTGCACCAACTGCTTCAAACACGTCCTGCACAGTCACATCTTTATCTTTGAAACGGCCTGGCAAAATTGAACCACCATACATAAAGACGGATGGCACATTCAAACGCGCCATTGACATCATCACACCTGGAAGTGATTTATCACAGCCGGCCAAGCCAACAATCGCGTCATAGCAATGGCCACGTACGGTAAGCTCAATAGAGTCAGCGATAACTTCACGGCTAACAAGAGATGATTTCATCCCCTCATGGCCCATTGCAATACCATCTGTCACCGTAATGGTTGTGAACTCACGTGGTGTACCGTCGAAATCACGCACGCCGCGCTTGGCAGCCTGTGCCTGACGTGCCAAAGCAATGTTACAGGGGGCCGCTTCGTTCCAAGTTGACACAACACCAACAAGCGGCTGTGCAATTTCTTCTTCGGTCATACCCATCGCATAATAAAATGCGCGATGCGGTGCTGATTTTGCGCCAACTGATACATGGCGGCTTGGTAAATTAGATTTATCAAATTTTTTCATTTACTTATCCATTCCCTGTTGAGGCTCCTGCCCCGAATACACAACTCTTTTTACTCTACTGGGTTCAGACTATCTGTCATCAAAAAAAGCAACATTTACCCGTCAGATTGCAGGCGAGATAGCGCTTTTGTCAGACCATCTGCCCGTGCTTGTTCTTCTGCCAAGCGTCGCTTATTTTCCTCCACCACTGCCTCAGGTGCTTTGGCGATGAACCCTTCATTCCCTAATTTACGGGCAATTTTGTCAATCTCAGCCTCTGTTGCTTTGATCTCTTTACGCAATCTGGCTTCTTCAGCTTCAAAATCAAGGATACCGGCCAATGGCAGGGCAATATCAACTGCACCTAGTGATGAGCGCGCTGATTGCTTTGGCATATCATCCTGCTGCATCACAACAGATGAGAGTCGCCCCAATTTTTGAACCGAACTATCCATATCCGAGAGCACCGCTTGTTGTGCAGCATTTGCCCCACGGATTAACAGCTCTGGCTTCGCTGATAGCGGCACATTCATCTCTGCCCGCATAGTGCGGATCTCTGTAATGACATCAATGACAAAATCAATCTGGCTATCATCATCATGCTTTGGAATGGCTGGCCAAGCAGATGTAATCAACATCTCATCAGCACCAAAAATCTTTTCATTCAGCTCTTCAGTGATAAACGGCATCATAGGATGCAAGATATGAAGTGCGGCACGCAGTACCGCTACAGCTGTTTGGCGCGTTTCCTCTGACTCTTTAAGAACAGGTTTGATGAATTCCAAATACCAATCGCAATAACTATTCCAGATAAACTGGTAAATTGCGTCTGCTGCCTCATTAAACCGATAGGCTTCCAAAGCCGCAGAGACTTGTTCACTCGCCTCGCCTAATTTGGAGATAATCCACCGGTTCACCGGCAGACTTGCTGAGGCCATATCAAAACCAGCATCAGTCGTGCCTGACAATTCGTTAAATTCCAAGAAACGAGCTGCGTTCCAAATCTTGGTCGCAAAATTGCGATAGGATTCGATGCGACTAATCGATAATTTTAAGTCACGCCCCTGTGCCGCCATCGCCGTAAGCGTAAAGCGCAACGCATATGCGCCATATTGCGCCGTCAAATCAAGGGGATCGACCACGTTCCCTTTTGATTTTTACTTTTTCTGGGCTTTTTCATCACGAACAAGCGCATGAATATAAACATCCTTGAATGGCACCTCGCCATCCATGAAATGCATCGACATCATCATCATACGGGCGACCCAGAAAAAGATAATATCAAAGCCTGTGACGAGCACATCACCGGGATAATAGCGCTTGAGCTCAGCGGTATCTTCAGGCCAGCCAATCGTTGAGAAAGGCCATAGGGCGCTTGAAAACCACGTGTCTAAAACATCTTCATCTTGCACAAGGCTAACAGGCTTACCATAATGAGCATTTGCTGCTTCTTGCGCGGTGGCTTCATCAAGTTCAATAAATGGTGTACCATCTGGGCCATACCATGCGGGGATACGATGTCCCCACCATAATTGACGTGACACGCACCATGGTTGGATATTACGCATCCATTCAAAATAAGTCTTGGACCATCTCTCAGGCACAAAGCGCGTGCGCCCCTCTTCCACCGCTTTAATCGCCGGGATCGCGAGCTGGGCAGCATCAACATACCATTGATCCATAAGCCATGGCTCAATCACCACACCAGATCTATCGCCGTGCGGCACGGTCATTTGATTGTCGGTGATCTCACCCAATAGTCCAAGCGCTTCCATATCCGCTAGGATTTTCTCACGGGCAACAAACCGATCAAGCCCCTGATAAGCCTCAGGTACATTTTCATTCAAGGCAGCATGCTGATCAAAAATGTTCAGCAATTCCAAATCATGACGTTTACCAACTTCAAAGTCATTAAAATCATGGGCAGGCGTAATCTTCACAGCGCCTGTTCCCTTTTCCGGATCTGAATAGCTATCTGCGACAATAGGGATAAGGCGGCCAACTAAGGGCAATACCACATGCTTTCCCACTAAGTCGGCATAACGCTCATCCTCTGGATGAACCGCTACAGCCATATCACCTAGCATTGTCTCAGGCCGTGTTGTTGCGACGGTAATGAAGCGCCCCTCCTGCCCTTCAATTGGATAATGAAGTTGCCACATTTTGCCTGTTTGCTCTTTTTGCTCAACTTCAAGATCAGAAATAGCCGTTAAGAGCTTTGGGTCCCAATTAACCAGGCGCTTATCACGGTAAATCAACCCATCTTTATGTAATTTGACAAAGACGCGGCGCACGGCTTCAGACAGGCCGTCATCCATCGTAAAACGGCTTCTTTCCCAGTCAGCAGATGCCCCAAGATGGCGCTGCTGATGCTCAATCATACCGCCAGATTCAGCTTTCCATTCCCAAATTTTTTCAACAAACGCCTCACGCCCCAAATCACGACGATTTATATCTTTGGCGGCTAATTGGCGCTCAACCACCATCTGTGTTGCGATACCGGCATGGTCCATGCCAGGTTGCCATAACGCATCTTTCCCTGTCATGCGATTATAGCGGATTAACACATCTTGCAGCGTAAAGGTTAACGCATGCCCCATATGCAAAGAGCCTGTCACATTGGGGGGCGGCATCATAATGGTATAGGGGGTCTTATCTGATGAGGGATCACAAGCAAAAGCGCCTGCTTTTTCGCTCGCTTCATACCATTTCGTCTCAATGTCTTGCGGGTTATAGGTTTTATTCAACATGGAAATGACCCATCATCTTCATCTAATTAAAAATATGTTGGAAAGATTGCCTGTTAGAAACGCCCAATTTCCTAGCGGTGTGATATTCAATTTAGCACTATTTGTCACGTCTTATAGGTTTTGTTTTACGAGCGGGCGCTTGCTGTGAGGGCTTAGTAGGACCAGATAGCGCATCTTCAATTAAATCAGTCATATTATCATGCAGCCAGTGCGATACTTGCTCTTTGATAATAGACCGTAACGCGGACCGCACGGCCCCAGAAAACCCTTCCTCTTCCTCCTCTTGCACAGATGAGGTTTGGTCAGACACAACATGCAAATTTGGCTGGCTGTAGGGCGTCATTTCATCATCATAAGACGGGCTTGGCTCTTCAACCTCATACATGCGCTGCACTTCAGCCACAGGGTCAGCTACCGCTTCTGGCTGGACAGCAATCTCAACAGGTGTCGGCTCAATCGGTGTGAAAGGCTCACTTAATTCAAGCAAACTAGCTGGCGTCATTAATGACTCAGACGCCGCAAATGTAAAATCTTGGTCGCGCGCTACCTTATTTACGGGCGGTGTCACAGGTATTTCAAGCGATGGTTCATCTCGCTCAGGAACCGCAAATGGGTTTTTATCAACAATATTCGTAAGTGATACGGGCTCATTTGGCGGGGTCGCGACTAGCTCTGGCTCCTCTTTAGCGGCTGGCACTCGTTCAAATGTAGGCTCAGTAGCTGGCGCTGAGGGCGCAGTCTCTATCGTTGGCGCAGCTGGTGTCTCTTGCGAAGGCTGCGGCAATGGGGCCGGCCATGCTGGCGCATCCTCGGCCATCGCTGTTGTATCTTGCCCAAAAAGAGCATCACCCTTCCGCGCAATAGGCGTTTTCAACTCGGTGATGAGGGCGATGTCATGCGGGCTTATACTACCAGAACTTGCCAAAGGCCGTTTCGTTGGTTGCGGCTCTGCCCCTGTATCTAATTTCAAAGCTGGCTTGGCATCAGAATCGCTATCAGCTGTTTGCGCATTATCTGACTTTTGATGAATTGCATCTTCAGGCATTAGGATAGCCGGTACATCTGCTGACGCTGGCTCATCAAAAGGCTCTTTATCTTTTGCGGGGTTTCGCCACACCACCTTATCAAGCGTGACGATACCATCATCTTGGTCTGCATAAGAGGTAGGCTTATCCTCGCCTTCAACAAGCTTACGAATAGCGGCTAGCGCCTCATCAACTTGTTTATCTCTTTCGCGTGACATGCCCCCTCACTTACCCCCGATTATTCCGGTAAATCTGCAACAGGCAGAAGCCGTGTAAAGACATCAGCCGGGTCTTCCAAATCGTCTAATTCAACAATCTGACCGGACATGCCAATCGCTTCGGCGTCAAGCTGCCCCAAGGCTGCCAATAAGCGATAACGATTGAGCATGATGGCTTCATCAGCTTGTACCAACCGCACTTTTGCATCACTTACGCTTTGCTCTGCATCCAATTGATCTAAAAAGATTTTTTGACCAAACTCTACTTCTGTGCGAATGCCTTCTGCCACTAATTCAGCCGCATTTAATTCAGTCACAACGGCTTGTCTTTGCGCGATGGCCGAACGCAATGACCGCCAGCTTGACCGTGCATTGAGAGCCACTTGACGTGTTGTATCCGCAAGCGAGTATTTCGCTCTTTCAATCGTTGCTGATTGTTGTTTCCCTCTCGCACGAGAGCCATTTGTCACAAGGAAAGGCGTTGTCAAAACAACCTCTGCCTTCACATCAAGCTTATCCTGCATTGTGCCTGTTGCTTCGCTATCTGTGGCACTGAGCGAGAAATTTACTTTTGGCAGTACCTGGCGCGCCAACACATCAAAATCAGAACGCGCGGCCCGTAAATTTGCTGTGGCTGACTGAATATCAGGGTGATTAGCTAATGCTTGATCTTCTGCCTCACCCAAGCCTTGCGGTAGGTTTTTCGGCGCAGCTGGCAGCGATAGCGTATCAGCCGATAAATTTGTGAGAGATTGATAGGTTTCAAATGCTGTTTCTTCAGCAGTCTCAGCCCCAATCAAATTAGACTTCGCACGCGCCAAGCGGGCTTCTGCTTCAGCTAGACGCGTTGCCGTTGTTGTTCCGGCATCAAGACGGATACGTGTTGCGTCTGTCTGCGCTGTCAGGCGTGCGACATTTTCCTGTTGCAGCGCTAATGCCTCACGCGCTGTCAACAGGTTCAAATAAGCTTCAATCACAGACAACATCACGCGCTGTTCTTGTGCACGATAAGTTGCGCGTTGTGTTGTTAAATTATAGTTAGCAGACGCCAAGCGCGCCTCAGCTTCCCCTGAATCAAAAATGCGTTTTGAGACACCAACTGAGGCTGAATAGGAATTAGACGACGCGAAACCGCCAGATGTTGATTTCTTGTCACTTTCGGTATGGGCGCCCTTTACCGTTAGCGTCCCTGTCATATCATTACCAGATGTCGCGAGCGCTACAGCCTGCTTTGCTGAGAGAAATCCCTGCTGAGCAGCCATTAGACTATCTGAGTTTTGCATACCAGCCAACAACGCTTCTTCTAGCGTATCTGCCGCAACTGGCCCTGCAAATAATAATGATGTTAACAGCGTGACGCCTAATTTTTTCATCGTAAAATCCCTGTCAAAATAGGGCAGTGAGGTCGCCCTCATGCCTAGATGATAACCTAACTGGTTTTTCATACGTATTTCAACGTGAAATAGTCTGAAATAAAGACGAATTTTTGTTTAGAATGCGAATTCGCTTTTGGCTTGAAATTCCGCGAGGGTTGGCACATGGGCGTTAAATAGCGCACGACGTGTGGCAGCGCCTGCTGTTTTTGTCCAAATGCTAGCTTCACCTTGGGCGCGCGGCGATGTCCGCCAAACGGCAACGGCACGGCCGTCATCTGCTAATTGCGCCAAAAGTGCTTCAGGCATGGTTTCAACGCCGCCCTCAATGATAATAGCATCATAGGGACCTTCTGCAGGATAGCCTTCTGTCAATTTGCTTTTTAATACAGCAACATTACCAATTTCGAGCTTATTCAAATTATCCTGTGCTTTTTCAACGGCTGCTGACCGGTTATCAATCGCAATCACAGAGGAACAAAGATGAGACAAAATCGCAGCGCTATAGCCTGTAGCAGCACCGATAAGGAGCACATTGTCAGATGCCTGCAATTCAAGTGACTGGATCATCCGCCCCATAATCATGGCTTCTACCATATAGCGACCGCCAGGAAGGGTGATATCCTCATCAACATAGGCTACATCCTGCATTGATTTTGGTACAAATTCCTCACGAGGCACCGCTGCAAACGCCGCGATAACGGCTTCGTCAATTACTTTGTTAGGACGAATTTGGCTATCAATCATCGCTTTGCGTGCAGCGTCAAAATCAGTCACAGACATCGGTGTTTTCCCCATTCCCATAACAAACACATCAAATCGCATTTGTTTATTAAAGATGCGCTTTTATAACTATGAATGGGCTTTGTTTCAATATACCTTTTAAAGCGATGCTGACATAGCGCTGTCTTTTTCTACGCAATGAGCCATTGACCATTCAAAATGCATCAGCTATGGATGGGGCCTCTGGTCCGATGACAGAGTGGTGATGTAGCGGCCTGCAAAGCCGTGTACGCCGGTTCGATTCCGGCTCGGACCTCCATTTTCTCCGCTTCTTAATAGTTTTTGATAAGAATCTCTGGCACGGGCTGCCGCTTATCAGCCTTGCTATTAATCGCGCGTCTTGCCTCAATTTTGATGAAATCAAAGCCGTCATAAAGAGAGGTGATCACCTCATGATAGGTGTTTGATAGCAAAAATTTGACTTGTTTTTGATCAAGCTCGCGACATAAGGCGGCTAATGCTTCTTGATCAGATAATGTAAAATCATCAGCTGCATAGGCGGTAAAATTAGCTGTCTTTGATACGGGAAGATAGGGCGGGTCAAAATAGATGAAATCACCTGCCTCTGCCTCAGAGAGAATAGTATGATAAGGCTGGCACCTTATGTCCGCATTTTGCAAAGCAGCAGACGCCTCTCGAATCAGTGTCTCATTGGCAATAGTGGGGTTAGCATAACGCCCAAATGGAATATTAAACTGTCCCTTGCGATTGACCCGATACATACCATTGAAGCCCGTCCGATTGAGGAAAATCAAACGACTGGCGCGCTCTATGTCTGATAATTGCGCATAGGCGTCTTTATCCCGATCACGGTTGCGCACCTGATAGTAATAATCTTTATCATAAATATGGCGCTTGAGATCAGCCAGCAACGCATCAGGGTAATCTCGAACCTGACAATAGCAATTGACGAGCTCTTCATTAATATCTCGCAAAAAGGCACGTTGTGGCGCTTGGTCGAAAAATACGGCTGCCCCGCCCATGAATGGTTCAAAATATCGCCCTGATAATTCAGGGATAAGCGGACGAATATCAAGCAATAATTGGCGTTTGCCCACTACCCATTTTAAAGATGGCTTTGTCAGAAAAGCCCCCTCTTATCCGCGCATCACCAAACTCATCATCGACTGGCACTAGTTTCCATAGATTTCTTGTGCGAAATCATCTTAACTCTCTTTAGTAGATGGTTTTGACAAAGAAAAATAGATGCAAATCCTGCTTTCTATCTCCGCCCTTTTGCTTTCTGCCTTTATCATGCAACTTGGCACAGGCACATTAGGGCCCTTAGATGCGCTTTCTGGCTTAGCGCTTGGCTTCACGCGGACCGAAATTGGTTTAATTGGGTCTGCCCATTTCCTTGGCTTTATTATTGGCTGTTTTGCTTCACCTTATCTGGTGCGCCGGGCAGGCCATGCACGGACCTTCAGCTTTGTTACAGGATTATCTGTGATCGCAGTGCTTCTGCACCCCCTGCTTGAATCCTTATGGTTCTGGATTGGATTACGTTTGGTATCCGGTATAGCCGTCGCAGGTGCAGCAACAGTGATTGAAAGCTGGCTTAATGCCAAGCTTACCAACGATAATCGCTCTCGTTACTATTCCTTATACCGGGTTGTTGACATGTCTGGTGCAATGGCAGCTCAAGCCGTAATTGCCACCCTTCCCATAGCCGCCTATCAAAGCTATTCCCTTGTGGCGATATTCTTATGTTTATCTTTTTTGCCTTTGGCGATGACACAGGCCGCTCAACCTGTTTTGCCTGACGCGCCACGCTGGCGCCCTCTTTTGGCCTTAACCATTTCACCGCTTGCTGCCATAGGCGTTATAACGGTTGGGGCAACAGGGGCTGCTTTACGCATGGTCGGGCCACTTTTTGCATTTGATAGTCAATTATCAAGCGGTGGCATTGGTTTGTTCTTGCTGTTGTTTATCTTGGGAGGCGCGCTTGCCCAATTTCCCGTTGGTCTTCTGGCTGATAGAACTTCAAAAAGACAGGTGATGCTGACATTATCGCTTATCACGATTTTAACAGCGCTTATTATGCAGTGGGACCCCCTCACCCATTTATTAGGCACAAGCCAAATATTTGTAATGATCTTTATTTTTGGCATGGCGACGATGCCGATATACTCGCTTGCCGCCACACATGCTAATGACCTCTGTCGACCAGAGGATATGACAGACCTCTCAGCCTCACTTATTTTCTTCTTTGCCTTAGGGGCAATTGGGTCACCTGTTTTAGCTGGTGCCTTGATTGATTTTTTTGGACCTGCGGCCTTATTTCATTATTTTGCCGCTTTGCATCTTATGTTATTCCTGTTCGGCGGGTATCGCATTTTTAAGCGTCCAGTGATTCAGTTCACCAAACCTTATCGCTATATCCCGCGCACAAGCCTATTCATTGCTAAAACGGTGAAATCTCTTCGTCCCCCTCACTCCTAATTGGTACAATGTTGTTCTATGTCTCGTAATCTTGCACATGGCCTAATTCTGATTGTCGCCCTGATTTGGGGCACAACCTTCATTGCACAAACAACCGGCATGGATACGATTGGCCCCTTATCTTTTACAGGTGCACGCTATTTCATTGGCGTTCTTGTGATTTTGCCGTTGGCATTATGGGAATGGCGCCGCAACTCGCTCCTCCAGGCGATGAGAGATAATCGCACACTTTTGTGGGGCGGCTTGTCACTTGGTGTTTTGATGTTTGGTGGCATTGCATTGCAACAAACCGCGTTACTTTACACAAAAGTGGCCAATGCCGCTTTTTTAACGGCGTTATATGTCCCATTTGTGCCTCTTATTACATGGGTCCTAACACGGCAAAGCATCACTTTGTCTATTTGGCTAGCGGTAGTTTTATCGATCGGCGGGTCTTACTTACTGTCTGGCAATCAAGGCTATGACGCCCAATTTGCTGATATTCTCGTTGCGATTGGCGCCATCTTTTGGGCTGGACATATCATAGCCATTGGATTTGTTACAAAACTCGTGAACGCCCCCTTGCAATTGGCACTGCTGCAAAATGCCGTCTGCGCTGTCTTAGCGATGAGCGGCGCAGTTGCCATCGAACAACCTGCTTTTGCTGACTTTGTACCAGCCTGGCAGGAATTGCTTTATGCAGGTGCTATTTCTGTGGGCATTGCCTACACCCTGCAATTAGTGGCGCAGCGTCATGCCCATGCCACAACAGCCGCCTTTTTGATGTCGCTAGAGGCCGTCTTTGCAGCGCTAGCGGGCTGGCTATTTTTGTCGCAAAATTTGACTGGCGCTGCCTTGGTCGGTTGTTTGATGATTTTCTGCGCTGTTATGCTTGCAGATGTTCTACCAGAAGGGTGGCGTCAAAAAATTGAGCGCTTTTCTCCATTATCACGCGTACAACGCTAGGCAGATGATGTTTGCATGCTATATCTGTCTCAAAGATGCCTTTTGATTAATCAGAGTAATGTAAAATGACTGTGAACCAAGATAAAACCTTCAAAACAGCCATGAGCCGGTTTCTAACGGGTGTTACCATTGTGAGTTGCTATGATAAATCGGGCGCGCCCTATGGCTTAACGGTTAATAGCTTTGCCTCCGTCTCTCTGCGCCCCCAATTAGTGCTCTGGTCGTTAATCAAAGATAGCACAAAATATGACGATTTCTGTGCCGCAGAGGGCTATTCCATCGCACTACTGGCACAAGATCAAAGCGAGCTATGTATGCGCTTTGCTAGCAATCATGACGATAGATTTGAAGGCATCTCATGGGAAAAGGGACAACACAACTTGCCTGTGATTCAAGGGGCCTTGAGTGTTCTTGAATGTCATCCTTATGCGCAATATGATGGTGGAGACCACACGATTTTCGTGGGAGAAGTGAAAGCCATTCATAATGCAGAAGAGGATTTGGCGCCATTAAGCTATTTTGCTGGCAAAGTGAACGCCCTGTGACACCTAACGTGCCACCTCATCTTCACCTCGTTTGTGTGGGTGGGGGTCACGCACAGATAGCTGTGCTAAAATCCTTTGGCATGCGCCCTATCCCCGGATTGCAAATCACCCTCATTAGTGACGTGGATTTAGCGCCTTATTCTGGTATGTTGCCTGGCTATGTCGAAGGTGTCTGGTCACATGACGACATGCATATTGACCTTGCACGGCTTGCGGCCTTTGCCGGAGCCAATTTTATCCGAGATGAGGTGACAGCCATCAATCCGGAAACAAATCAAGTTCTCTTTGCCCATCGCCCGCCCATTTCCTTTGATATATTATCTTTAAATTCAGGGGCCGTCCCTGATTTATCATTGCTAAAGGGCGCAGCTGAGCATGCCATTGCAGTGAAACCGATTGCGCATTTTTTGAAACAGCTTCCTGCATCTGAAGAGGCACCTGCTAAGGTTAGTGTCATCGGCGCTGGTATTGCTGGCATTGAACTTAGTCTTGCGTTAAAGAAAAGATTTCAAGATACTGAAATATCTCTTTTTTCTAGATCTGATGAATTACTTCCCCATATGTCAAATAGGGCAAGAATTCTGTGTGAAGGCGCTTTGCAAAACGCGAGCATTACCCTTCATAAATCATGCGAAATAACAGAATTTTCAGATAAATATATCACCTCTCACAACGGGCAAGAATTTGCATCAGATCAACATTATCTTGTGACTGGGGTCCGCCCGGCTCCTTTCATTGCCTCCTTAGGAAAAGGACGTGATGAAACAGGATTTGTTGCGGTGCGCAATACATTACAGAATGTAATTTATCCGCATATTTTCGCGGCTGGAGATGTGGCCCATATCGTTGAATATCCGCGCGAGAAAGCAGGCGTTTTCGCTGTCCGGGCAGGCGCAATCTTAGCTTACAATATCCGTCAATTGATCAGACAACGCCCCTTGAAACAATGGCGGCCTCAAAAACAATATCTTGCCCTTATTGGCACAGCTGATGGAAAAGCCATCGCCATCCGCAATGGCATAGCTAGCCACAAAGCGTTATGGTGGCGGTTGAAAGCGAAAATTGACACAGATTTCATGAAGAAATTCAGCGATCTCCCCCAAATGACACAGGAAGATTTCACCCCTCTTCCCTTTTATCAAACTAGATACCAAGACCAAAATGATGCTGCATTTCGTGGTATGAAATGCGCGGGATGTGCGGCAAAGGCATCTGCTGACCTACTAGAAGAGGTGTTAGAGGATGCCAAGACAGAGGCGGAACGGTTAGGCGCGGATCCCCGCTATTTTCCTTCATCAGAAGGGATGGCTGACAGTGGTATGACGGCCCCTCTTGCCCAGCCCCTTCTTCATAGTTTTGATGCCCTGTCACAAATGGTTTCTGACCCGTTCCTTTTTGCCAAAATTGCAACCAATCACGCGTTAAGTGACCTTTATGTGTCTGGCGCTTCCCCGCGTTTTGCACAACTTCACCTCACTGTGAGAGAGGCGAGCCAGTCGCAGCAATATCAAGAGGCATTCCAGCTGATGACAGGTCTTCTCTGCGCGCTCTCTGAAGCACAAACAACATTGGTAGGCGGGCATACTTCCCAAGCCACAGAGACAGGCCTTGTCCTTGCCGTCTCTGGCGAACAAACAGCGTCCTTTGCAGCCTTTGACCCCCATACCTCATATAGCCTTGTGATGAGCAAGCATTTAGGGATCGGAGTTGGTCTTGCTGCTGCTATGCGCCATCTCTGTCCGGCTAGTCTGTATCGCACTATCTGCGATGATATGGCGCTCAGCAACCAACAGGCCGCAACAGATTGCTTGGCGCATGGGGCCATTGCAATGACCGATATTACGGGTTTTGGCTTAGCTCACCATGCGACGAATCTTGCTTTCCAGCTTCAAAAACAAGCAGCGCAAGAGATAGCTTTTGAGATATCACTATCTCAATTACCCGTTTTTCCTGGCATTGACACATTGCTAGCAGGCGGCATCTCTTCCTCTAGCATGGGCAATAACCAACGAAGCGTTCCCACATTAGGGGCCACACCCTCTGCGGCGCGTGATTGGCGTTATCCTCTACTATTTGACCCGCAAACAGCGGGCGGTATATGCGCTGTTCTGCCAACTGCCCAAACATCTGCGCTTCAAAAGCTATCGCCATCTCTTGCAATTATTGGTCAGGTGCGTCTTGGCGCAACGGGCATTTTGATAGAATCATAGGAGGTGCTATGCCTGCCCCAATTACAACTGTGACTGACTGGCGTGACCCTCGGATTGATGACATCATTGATGTGCGGTCTCCGGCAGAATTTGCAGATGACCATATACCGGGTGCCATTAACCTGCCTGTCTTTAGCAATGAACAGCGTGCTGAAATCGGTACGATGTATAAACAAGATAGCGCTTTTGCCGCACGACGCGCTGGTGCTGCTCTTGTTTCAGCCAATATCGCTAAGCATATTCATACAACACTTGCCGATCGCCCTGAGGGGTGGCGACCATTGATTCATTGTTGGCGAGGTGGCCAGCGATCGCGTGCTTTTGCACATATCTGCGGTGAGATTGGCTGGGCCGCCTTTTTATTACAGGGTGGTTATAAAACCTATCGTGGCATGATTATGGATGAATTGCGTACGCTTCCTGCGCAATATCAGCTGATTTTGATAGCTGGCTCAACTGGTGTGGGAAAAACGCACCTCTTACATCAGCTCAAGGCAAAACAGGCGCAAATCATTGATTTAGAAGGGCTTGCGCATCATCGCGGCTCTCTGTTAGGTGCAATGGTGGATAAGCCGCAACCGTCGCAAAGGCTTTTTGAGTCTCGGTTGCATGAGGCGTTACAAAAATGTGACCCAAGCCGTCCTATTTTTGTGGAATCGGAATCCAGTCGCATTGGACAAATCGCGCTACCGAAGGAATGGTGGCACCGGATGACCACAAGCCCAATCATCGAGATTGAGGCCACAGCCGAACAGCGCGTGCCATCCCTTAAACGTGACTATGCGCACCTTCTTACGGCTGATGCGCCTGCCCTGCATAATTTAGTCTCTGGC
>CALEYP010000027.1 GCA_937924895.1 uncultured Alphaproteobacteria bacterium | reverse complement strand
TGTGACCCAGTGATTAAAAGTCACTTGCTCTACCAACTGAGCTAACCGCCCGCAATCACCATAAAGGCACACGCGCATAACGCGATGGCCGGAAAGTAAGAGATGTAAAACGGATAATCAAGCATTTTTCACATGATTATGACGTTTTTTTAGATATTGTTTATTTTCCAATTTTTGCCCTCACCGCATCTGCCACTTCCGGACAGACAAATGAGCTAATATCACCGCCATATGCCGCCACCTCTTTCACAAGGCGAGACGCCACAAAATGTTGTTGTTCAGGCGCCATAAGAAAAATTGTTTCAATATCCGCATTTAAACGTTTATTGGCACTAGCCATTTGAAATTCATATTCAAAATCAGATACCGCGCGCAACCCACGAATAAGGATTGAGGCTTGTTCTGCCCGCGCAAAATCGGTCAGCAGATTATTAAAGGTTTTCACTGTGACATGGTCTGGCAAGTCACCGCTTTTTATATCCTTTTCAATAACTTGCGACACGATATCAAAGCGTTCTAACACTGAAAAAAGAGGATTTTTTCCTACATTTTCAGCCACACCAATAATCAGATGATCACAGATACTCGCGGCGCGGCGCATAATGTCATGATGCCCCAAAGTAAGCGGGTCAAAGGTTCCGGGATAAATCGCAACATGATGGGCCATTCTCTAGTCTTGCCCCTCTTCCAGCGATGCCTCAGCCCCTGATGCCTCAGCCCCCTCTGTTGCGGCCTCATCTGTTACGTCACTGGCGTCACCCTCAACCATCGCGCCATCATCCTCTTCCTCATCATCCGCATCTTTAATGATAGCGACTGACATGATGCGTTCTTCTGCAGCAATTTCGAACAGACGCACGCCTTGGGTCTTGCGCCCAGCTACGCGAATTTGGTCTCCTTCGCCGCCATCAACGCGGATACGGATGATTTTACCAGCATCGGTCACAAGCATCAGCTGATCTTCATTCATAACCGTGAATGACGATACAACAGGACCGTTGCGATCGGTTGTCTCGATATTGGCAACCCCTTGTCCGCCACGACCAGATGCACGGTAATCTGTAACAGATGTCCGCTTACCATAGCCATTTTCAGTAACTGACAAGACATATTCTGAGGCTTCATCAGCAATGATTGACATAGATACAACTCGGTCATCGCCAAGCAAGCGAATACCGCGCACCCCTGTGGATCCCCGACCGGCAAAGACGCGCACCTTATCAGCTGCAAAGCGGATAGCCTTGCCAGCGCGTGTTGCTAGCAGGATGTCGCTTGTCTCGGCACAAGGGGCAACGCCAACCAGCTCATCACCCTCATCCAATTTCATGGCAATTTTACCATTACGCTTAATGTTGGTGAAATCAGACAATTTATTGCGGCGAATATTACCAGAGGCTGTGGCAAATACGATGTTAAGATGCGCCCAGCTCTCTTGGTCAGCCGGCATTGGCATGACCGTTTGAATTGTCTCATCTGGCGCAATTGGCAACAAGTTTACCATGGCCTTGCCCTGCGCTTGCGGCGTTGTTACGGGCAATTTGTAACATTTGAGCTGATAGACCATGCCCGTTGATGTAAAGAACAGGATAGGAACATGGGTATTTGTCACAAATAACCGTGTGACAAAATCCTCGTCCCTTGTTTTCATGCCAGCTCTGCCTTTGCCACCACGACGCTGCGCGCGGTAGACTGAGAGCGGCACACGCTTGATATAACCGCGATGAGAGACTGTCACGACCATATCTTCTTGCTGGATCAAATCTTCATCATCTTGATCTGCGGCCGCATCAGAAATGAAGGTCCGACGCTCATCATGCAGGCGCAATTTGGCTTCTTCAAATTCTCCGAGAACCACATCAATCAGGCGCGTGCGATTAGATAAAATGTCTAGATAATCAACGATTTTATCAGCCAGCTCTTTGGTCTCATCAACCAGCTTACCACGCTCCATTCCCGTTAGGCGCTGCAAACGCAATTCGAGGATAGCACGGGCTTGTGTCTCAGAGAGATAATACGCACCATCTTTGACTTCATGTCCTGGATCATCAATCAATCCAATGAAGTCGGCGACTTCTGCAGCAGGCCATGCGGTATTCATCAAATTATTACGCGCCGTTTCTGTATCTGGCGCGGCTTTAATCATCTCAATCACCGCATCAATTGATGACAGCGCAACTAAAAGGCCAGCCAAGATATGGGCTCTGTCTCTTGCTTTACCAAGTAAATATTCTGTCCGCCTGACAACTACTTCTTGGCGGAAATCACAAAAAGCAACAAGCACATCTTTGAGGCCCATCTGCTGAGGGCGACCGCCATTCATAGCGAGCATGTTGACGGCAAAACTAGTTTGCAGACGTGTATGACGATAAAGCTGGTTCAAAATCACATCACCAGAGGCATCACGTTTAATTTCGATAACGATACGCATACCTTTACGGTCTGATTCATCGCGGATGTCGCCAATACCTTCAATGGTTTTCTCAACAACTAATTCGCCAATCCGCTCTAGCAGCTGTGCCTTATTCACCTGATAGGGAATTTCAGTGATGATAATTGATTCACGGTCACGGCTGTCTGTCACGATTTCAGCCTTGGCGCGCATCATCACAGAGCCACGACCGGTGTGATAGGCATCTCTAATGCCCGCTCGCCCCATAATCATGGCGCCTGTTGGGAAATCAGGTCCGGGCACAATTTCAATCAACTCATCAACTGAGATATCAGGGTTACGCATCACTTCCTGACAGGCTGTGATCACCTCTGTCGGGTTATGAGGCGGCACGTTAGTGGCCATCCCCACCGCGATACCGCCAGCCCCATTGACCAATAAATTGGGATATTCTGCAGGCAACACAGATGGTTCAAGCTGCGTCTCATCATAGTTTGGTATAAAATCAACGGTGTTCTTATCAATATCACGCAGCAAAAATTCAGCGGATTTTGCAAGCCGTGATTCGGTGTAACGCATCGCCGCAGCAGGATCACCATCAACAGAGCCAAAATTCCCCTGCCCATCAACTAATGGCAGTCTCATGGAGAAATCTTGCGCCATACGGACCATAGACTCATAGATGGAGCTATCACCGTGAGGGTGATAATTACCCATCACATCACCAACGATACGTGCTGATTTCCGAGGTGGTTTTGACCAATCATACCCCCCTTCAATCATAGCGTAGAGAATACGGCGATGCACTGGCTTCAAGCCGTCGCGCACATCTGGCAAGGCACGTGATACAATCACGCTCATGGCATAATCGAGATAAGAACTTTTCATCTCATCTGCGATTGAAATTACGGTGCTATTTTGCGGCTCTTGTTCGCTCACTTTGACACTCCCCACCACATATTGAACTCGGCGTGATACTAGCCTACAAAATATACCACAAAACCCTATGCGGCACCTAATAAAATCCCTTCAAAGCCACAAAAAAAGCCATTCAAAGAATGGCTTTTATCTCACTGTTATTTCTTGCTTTTTTAATAAAAAGCTTAGAATGGAATATCATCATCCAAATCAGACCCACCGGCCATAGGTGGCTCAGGTAAATTACCCGCTGGCGCCGCAGATGGGGCACCACCAAAACCGTCATTCATACCCATTGCTGGCGCAGAGGAGGCATCACGCCCCCCAAGCATTGTCAGCTCACCACGATAGCGCTGAAGCACAACCTCAGTCGTGTATTTTTCAACGCCTTGCTGGTCTGTCCATTTACGTGTTTGGAGCTGTCCCTCAATATAGACATTAGAGCCTTTACGCAGATATGATTCTGCCACACGTGCTAAATTTTCATTAAAGATGACAACGCGGTGCCATTCTGTTTTTTCGCGCTGTTCACCGCTATTACGGTCCTTCCATCTCTCTGACGTGGCAATGGAAAGATTCACGATTTTACCGCCATCTTGTGTTGTGCGCACTTCTGGGTCACGCCCTAAATTCCCAACAAGAATTACTTTATTTACACTGCCTGCCATGTGACATTCCTATTTTTGGCTAAGATTATGTTAGTCTGTCCTATCCTAACGAAGAAAACACAGAATGCACATGATATTTTTTGCTTTTCAGAGTAGTTTGTCTGGCACTGACACGCCATATTATGCGTACCAGTTGGTAGGGTAAGGTAATTGACAGGCAAAACACCATGACAGACAGCCATTTACGACAAATTTCGGTGCGAGGCGCCAAAGAGCACAACCTCAAAAATGTGAGTGTTGATTTGCCGCGTGATCAGCTTGTGGTGATAACCGGTCTATCAGGTTCTGGGAAATCTAGCCTTGCCTTTGATACCATTTACGCCGAAGGGC
>CALEYP010000026.1 GCA_937924895.1 uncultured Alphaproteobacteria bacterium | reverse complement strand
GAATTGCGGCATCTGAGACAAAGCCTTTCTCGATTGGCTCACGCTCAATGAAATGTACGGCGCTTTTCCATTGCTCCCAAAGGCCAGAATACCCCTTATCAGCAGACCAAATAACGGCGGCTGTATTTGTTTGCATATAGGTTTGGAGATAAACCTTGCCCATCGTTTTGCCACAGCTGATCTCACGCTCAATGCGAACACCTGCCGGGGGACAATTTTTATCTTCTGGCTTACAGCGGACAATTTTGCAGTAACCAACTATGGGGATAGGGGGCAACGCAAACAGCACGTCTTGAGGTGTGCAGCCTAGAATCTTCGCGTAGTGCTCTGCATCCTGCAGCGTAATGTTGGTGTGTCCATTAACCTGGCGCGACAAATTCTCAGGCGTGATGCCCTTTAGAGCAGCCACCTCTCGCTTCGTCATATTAGCCTGACGGATCATTTGGTTCAGGTTATTTGGCATGAGTTGCATTGTAATAGCCCTGTCGCTGAATGATAAGCTAATTCATCAATAAGCTACCTTGTCACTGAACGTCAAGCACGTTAATGTCCTGTGCATGACTTTAGATGATTGGCGAAATGAACAGGGTTGGTCGAAATCGCTGCTGGCGCGTCAGCTTGGTGTGCCACAGACCATCACTGTCACGCGCTGGTGCCACCCCCTCGATGATCCGAGGCGGTCTGTGCCAAACCCAGATTATATGCAGCGCATCATCAACCTGACTGGCGGGAAGGTCACACCTAACGACTTCTTCCCGATGCAGACCGATGGGTAAGGCGTCACGCGATAAAGGCTACAGGGCCGAGAACAGCATCCGCAAGAAGCTGGAAGCCAACGGCCTGGATTGCTACCGCGTCCCGCTGTCAGGCGGTGCCGCCATCAAAAACGACCTGGTGATCCGCAAGGGTGACCCGCTGCCAGTTGACCAGTGGGAGCTGGAGGTCCAGTGCCGCGCTAACGGCTTCAAGCAGATCTACGACTGGATGGAAGGCGCTGATGCGCTGGTGCTGAAGGCTGACCGCAAGCCTGAGCTGGTGGTGCTTGACCTGGATGACTTCTGCCTTCTGCTGCGGGGCCAGGATGGCTAGGGGCTTCAGCACAATGCTGGCGCGGAAGATCCGCATCTCAACTGTGCCAGGCGAATGGCGTGAGGTGCTGGAGTGCGAACACTGCGATGCCCAGGGCGAGTGCGAGGTTGAGATCGCTGTGCCCGATTTCATGCGCGGCGGCGACCTCATCACCGGTTATGGCCAGTGTCCTGTCTGTGAGGGCAGGGGC
>CALEYP010000025.1 GCA_937924895.1 uncultured Alphaproteobacteria bacterium | reverse complement strand
CCCGTACCGTCCCTAACCTCGCAGCTAAAGTGATCTTTGGTCTCACCAAGCCATCGCGGGCGTTTTATAAAGCAATGACGCAGCATGAAACGCGGTTCCGGAAAATCTGACCCAAATGGGGCAAGAGTCTCAATCCACTCGACAAAATCACTTGTACAGGCCGATAATGTTAATTCACCAGCCACCTCACGACTAGGTAGAGGAAGCTCTCCCACTTCTGCTGCAAAGCGATTAGTCATAAAACGCGTAAAGTCAGCAAGCCTGTCGTTGCTCAGAGACAACCCAGCCGCCATATCATGACCGCCGCCGCCTATCAAAATGCCAGCTTCTTTTGCGGCTAAGACCGCATCTCCCAACCGGAAACCAGCAATGCCTCTCGCTGATCCCTTACCCACACCATCGTCACCAAGTGAGATAACAATGGCAGGCCGATGATATTTCTCCTTCAGCCGTCCCGCTACAATGCCGATAACGCCTTCATGCCATCCCTGCCCTGCCACGATGATAATAGGGCTATTTCCTTCCGAAATCTGCGCAAAGGCAGCATCATCAGCCAGTTGCAGTACATCAGCCTCAATTTGACGCCTCTCTTTATTGAGCTCCTGTAACTCACTAGCCAATTGAATGGCACGTGCTTCATTATGCGTTGATAATAACTCAGCACCGATAGATGATTGCCCAAGACGCCCGCCTGCATTAATGCGAGGCCCTAATACAAATCCAAATGTTTGTGCCGTTGGTGGCTTATTCACACCGCTAATATCTGCCAGCACGCGCAAGCCTGTATTTTTGCGTTCTTTCAGGATTGCCAGCCCTTGTTTAACGAAGGCACGATTCGTCAACGTCAAAGGCACAATATCGCAAATTGTGGCAAACCCAACAAGGTCTAGTAGGGATAGCAAATCAATCGGGGGTGTTGTCAGAGCGTGATGTTCACGCAAGTGCCTCATGGTTCCTACACAACACATAAAGACCATGCCTGCGGCACATAACGCCCCCTGCCCTGAGGTGTCATCTAAGCGATTGGGATTCACTACGGCCTTTGCCCGTGGCAATGTTGTGCCCGCTTTATGATGGTCAATCACAATGACATCCATACCAGCTTCAGCCACCGCTTCCAACGGCGCGTGCGCTGTAATCCCACAATCAACTGTGATGATGAGCTCAGCCCCTTTGTCCTTTAAGCCTGTGAGGGCTGTCTCATTTGGCCCATATCCTTCAGCAAACCTATCTGGAATATGACAGGTGGCTGGCACTTGAAACGCCTCAAGAAACCGTAAAAATAAAGCGGTAGCACAAGCCCCATCCACATCATAATCACCAAAAATCCCAATTGGGGTTTTAGCAATAATGGCATCTGCTAATAGCGCACACGCCTTATCCATATCTTGAAAATCAGACGGGTTTGGCAATAAATCGCGTAATTTGGGGGTCAGAAAGAAATCTGAAATATCTGGTGTAATGCCACGTTGTGCTAACAATAAAGACAGCGTTTCCGGCATATCATATTGCTGTGCGAAATAGGCCGCATGACGTGATGCCACCTCAGGGGATATGGCATAGCTTGCTGCTTGCCATTGTGCCCCTGTGAGTGATTGCGCTACCAGCTGCGTCACATCAACCACTTATGCCAGAACAGGCAAAGAGACAGACACCTCGTCAACAGACTCTAATTGGCTTAACCGTTCACATGCTGTGGCGACCTTTGAAGGTGCGACTTCATGTGTGACCATCACTAATGCCACAGGGTCTTGGTCATGACGTCCCTTTTGAATGAGGCTTTCGATTGAGATAGATTCTTCTTTTAAAATCTCTGTGACAGAGGCAAGCACACCTGGCTTATCGGTTACCATCATCCGGATATAATAGGCTGTGGCATCATCTGCGCCAGCATTGCCAGCTGGGGCAGAAAGTTGGCTCACGGCCATACCAAATGGCGCGGCATGACGATGGCTTGCAATATCAAGAATGTCGGCCAATACAGCAGAAGCGGTTGGCCCAGCACCGGCACCAGGTCCAATGGCTGAGAGAATATTAACAGGCTCTGCCTCATAATGAACAGCATTCAGGGCACCCGTCACTTTCGCCAATTGACTATTTTCTGGCAACAAGACAGGGGCCACCGTCGCACCACCTTCACGGCTCGCTCTGCCAATCAAACGGATGCGATAGCCTAATTCTGCAGCAAAGGAGATATCTTCATCTGAGATATGGCTGATGCCAGTCACTGACACACGGTTAAAATCAGGCTGACGTCCAAACGCAAGGGCATCAAGGATTGTTAACTTATGCGCGGCATCAATACCTTCAATATCAAATGTCGGATCAGCTTCCGCAAATCCTTTTTCTTGTGCTTCCTTCAAGACATCTGCAAAGGCGCGGCCAGTCTCTTCCATTTCAGATAAAATATAGTTGCAAGTGCCATTTAAAATGCCTGACACGGCACTGACTTCATTTGCTGCTAGCCCTTCGCGCAATGATTTTAAGGCGGGGATACCGCCCGCAACCGCAGCCTCAAAACAAATTTGGACATTCTTTGCCTCTGCCAAAGCTGCAAGTTCCGTGCCGTGATGAGCGACCATTGCCTTATTGGCTGTCACCACATGTTTGCCAGCTTCGAGAGCCGCTTTACATAACGCCAAGGCAGGCCCTTCAGAGCCGCCCATTAATTCTACGACTAAATCCACATCATCAAGCCGCGCCAACGCGACAGGATCATCTTCCCAAATTAGAGAAGACATATCAAAGCCTCTATCTTTACCCTTGGTGCGCGCGCTAACGGCCACAAGCTCCAATGTCATGCCAGCTTTTAGTGATAAGTCAGCTTGGCGTGATGTGAGGTGACGAGCTACCTCAGCCCCTACAACACCTAAGCCAGCAATGGCGATACGGCATGTCTTCATAGCTAAATCCCTTTTGTTGCTGCATCATCACAGCTCATCCTTCGTTGGAGGAAACTTACTAGAAGACCGTTAAATATTCAATCATCAACGGATATTTGAGAAGCAGATTATCTAAGTTTTGCAAGCTCAGCTAACGCATAACGGCAATGTATCTCAGTTGTATCAAAAAGTGGTAGGCTATGATCTGATGGTGAGAGTAGCAGGCCAATCTCTGTACAACCGAAAATCACAGAATCAATCGGGTGGGATTGCGCCACATTATTAATTTCCGCAATGTAGCGGTCACGAGAGGAGTCGCTTACGACCCCTTGGCATAATTCATGATAAATGACGTCATGAATGAGTGTACGTCCATCCTCATCAGGTGTTACAACTTGCAGCTGATGCTTATCTATGAGGCGGCCCTTATAGAAATCTTGTTCCATCGTAAATTGTGTCGCAAGAAGCAAGGGTGTGTGACAATCAGCTTGTTTGAGTGCATCAGCGGTTGCATCAGCAATATGGAACAACGGTAACCCTGTCGCCTCTTCCACCTGTTCTGCCATTTTATGCATTGTATTTGTGGCGATAATGATGGCATCTGCCCCGCCTGCCTTTAAAGAACGGGCGGCTGACACCATCTCATCTGTCGCTTCTTCCCACTGTGCGTTAGCCTGCAACGCCGCTATGCGTGCAAAATCAAAAGAATAAAGTAACAACTCACAAGAGTGAAGTCCGCCTCTATCAGCCGCCACTAATTGGTTCAAATGTTGATAGTAAGTGGTTGTGCTTTGCCAGCTCATGCCACCAATGATGCCTAATTTTTTCACAATATATGCCTCTTAAACGTGAAAGTGACTTCTCTGCATCTGCAAATCACTTTATATTAGCTCATCTTGGCGATGACGCCATACGAATTCCACCTTAATTTGAAAAGGACCTTGTTATGTCACTTGCTGCTGCTCAGCACCTTATGAAGGCACTTGATGCCAATCAGGGCACAACACCTGTTCGTGATCTCCTACCTGCCGATGATTATCAGGCAGCTTATGAAACACAAGCTGCCTTTAATCAGCTTCGTCTTGAGAGAGGCCAGCGCATGATTGGTCGTAAAGCAGGATTCACAAATCCAACCGCCCAAGCTGCCATGGGAGTCACATTCCCAGTGGCTGGCGTGCTATTCGACGTTATGGATATTCCCCATAATGGCGTCATTGCTGCTGAACAAGTTACAGCACCCAAAATTGAAGCTGAAATCGCTTTCATCATGGGAGTGGATCTGGACCATGATAATATCTCTACAGCTGATGTGATGCGTGCGATTGATTATGTCGTGCCAGCTATTGAAATTGCGAATACACGCATCGCTGATTGGAATGTAACAGGCGTAGATGCCATCGCCGATAATGTCTCTGCTTCACAATTTGTTATCGGTCATAAAGCCCAAACATTAGACCAATTTGATGTAACAACTGCCCGCGCTGATATCCATGTGGATGGGGAATCTGTTGCACAAGGTGCCACGGCAAATGTCTTAGGGTCTCCGCTTAATTCATTGAAATGGTTGGCTAATCAACTTGTATCGATGAATGTTCCAATCCAAGAAGGTGATATCATCCTGTCTGGGTCTTTAGGCCCGATGGTGCCCGTTGCGAAAGGCTCTCAGGTCGATGTCTTTATCGAGGGCGCAGGCTCTGTATCAGTTTCATTCGCTGCTGATGCCTAAGTTTTTCTTGAAATAATAACGATGATAGCCATCACACACCGCTTGGTGGCTATCTTTATATCCCATACGGCGATACCAGGTAGCGTTAGCCCGCATCACCACATTGGTATAAAGTGAAAGGCTATCGGTATAATTAGCCACATGAGCTTCTGCATATAAAAGTAAATCTCGGCCAATGCCTTTGGCCTGCTGGTCCGGTGCGACAGCGATATTATCAAGCCACCACTCCCCCTTCTCTTCCAGAATGACCACAAATCCGAGAATTTGCGCGCCATTTACTGCTACAAAACAGCGATCTTCGCTGATATGCCTCTCGTAATCAGCGCCCATTGGCGCGGGCTCTTTGCCCATCTCAGCCACATAGATGGCATAAGCCGCTTTGGCTATCTCCCTCATTCTGGGGGCATCACTAGCAAAAGCAGGACGTATCTCACTCATGACGAGGCCGCGCCAAGAGATAATGCAGATAATATCACTACCGCCATAAGGCTAGCCGCCATCGCTTTATTGACCCATTTTGTTTGCTGTGGCGAGAGAGCTAATTGATGCACACGCACCCCTGCAAAAAGCCACAAGAGATGAAGCGGTATCCAAATCACATTGAAAATCAAAAGCTTCACAATGATTTCTAGAGCGAAATTGGTAGGATAAAATGCAAAGCTAGTAAAAAGTGCTGTGCTCACGGCATAGGCTTTCGGATTAATAAGCTGTAAGATAATACCATCCTTCACGCCAGGATTATGCTTTGCAGCCATAAACCCAATATCCGCACCAGCCAATGCGATACGCATCGCAAGATAAAAGAGATAGGCGGTGGATAGTCCCATCAAAAGCAACCGAAGCGGCTCATAGCCAAGTAGGATAGCTGCGAGGCCTGAGATAACAAAGCTTGCAACGATGTTATTTCCTAAAAATAAACCGAATACATAGCCAAAGCCTGCACGAAAGCCAAACCCTGCGCCGACACCGGCAGCAGACAACACCCCAGGACCTGGGGTTAAAATAAGGAAAAAGACAGCAGCAGCAAATTCAATCATAATGTTATCAATCGTGAAGACGCAGGACAGCCTACACTGTACTCATTAATCAGACATAAAAAAAGGCCTGCCGAAGCAAGCCTTTTTTGGAATATGTAGAAAGCTTAACGCTTTGAGAACTGGAATGAACGACGGGCTTTTGCCTTGCCGTACTTCTTTCTTTCAACAACACGTGGGTCACGTGTGAGGAAGCCGCCAGCTTTCAATGCTGGGCGAAGACCAGGTTCAAAATAAGTCAAAGCGCGGCTAATACCGTGGCGGATAGCGCCGGCTTGGCCTGATAGACCGCCGCCAACAACAGTTGCCATCACATCAAATTCACCAACACGCTCCACAGCTTCAAATGGCTGAGCCAAAAGCATTTGCAACACTGGGCGCGCAAAATATGAATTCAACTCTTTGCCATTCACGACCATGCGGCCAGAACCACGCTTAATCCACACGCGAGCAGATGCATTTTTACGACGACCAGTCGCATAGGAACGACCTAGTTCATCAATTTTTGGTTCTACAACAGCAGGTGCCTGCTCAGCTGTATCTGACAGTGCCTCAAGAGCGGCCATGCCAGCCTTATCTTCATTCAGATTTTCTTCAGACATGGCTAATTACCTCACATTCTTGTCGTTCATAGCTGCAACATCAAGTGTTGCAGGCTGCTGTGCTTCATGCGGGTGCTGATTGCCAGCATAAACATGAAGATGTGTCATGGCACGGCGACCTAATGGGCCACGTGGAATCATGCGCTCAACAGCTTTTTGGATAACACGCTCAGGGAAACGACCATCAAGGATCTTATCAGCTGTGCGTGATTTAATCCCACCAGGATAGCCAGTATGCCAATAATACGTCTTTTGTGTACGCTTATTGCCCTTCAGCTTTACTTTCTCAGCGTTGATAACAATCACGTGATCACCGCAATCCATGTTTGGTGTATAAGTTGGCTTGTGCTTGCCACGCAAACGCATCGCAATCAATGAGGCCAAGCGACCAAGTACAACATTTTCAGCATCCACCACGATCCAATCTTTTTGGATATCTTTTGGTGTTGCTACATATGTCTTTGGCAAAGGCATAGAACCCTCCATAAAACTAACAAAACGCCCC
>CALEYP010000024.1 GCA_937924895.1 uncultured Alphaproteobacteria bacterium | reverse complement strand
AAGGCAAAGCTCGCCCACGAGATTGCCACCATGTCAGAGAAGCACGCACAAGAAGCGCTGCTTGCACAGTTAGAAATTAACAAGGCCGAAGCTGCATCAGGCTCACTGTTCAAGGGCGGTTGGCGCCCGGCAGTGGGGTGGGTTTGCGCTATTGCCTTTGCGTACCATTTCGTTCTCAAAGACCTTTTGGTTTTCGGTGCCAGCCTAGCTGGCTATGAGCTCCCAGAGCTGCCAGAGTTTGACATGGGTACGTTGCTCACTGTCCTCGGCGGTATGCTTGGGATAGGGACGCTCAGAACCTACGAGAAACAAAAAGGGATTACTAAATGATTGGCAACTTTGAGCAATGCCTGACCTGGTTGTTGAAGCACGAAGGCGGGTTTGTAAACGATAGCCGCGATCCGGGGGGCATCACGAACAAGGGCATCACCGCCAAGGTATATGAACAGTGGCTTTCAGAGACTGTTGATTCGGAGCCCACGGTTACAGAAGAAACAATGCGGAACATCCCGGACAATCACGTCGCACAGATTTACCGCGAGGAATATTGGAACCGAGTAGCCGGAGACAAGCTCCCCGCTGGCCTGGACTGGGCGGTCTTCGATTGGGCTGTGAACAGCGGGGTCGGCAGATCCGCTCGCACGCTACAGAAGATTGTAGGTGTCACCGTCGATGGTGGTATTGGCCCCATGACCTTGGGAGCTGTCGGCATCCACGACACAGAGAAGCTCATTACAGACCTGTACTCTAGGCGTCAGGCTTTCTATGAGCGCCTCAAAACATTTGAGCATTTTGGCAAGGGCTGGACACGCCGCAATGAAGAGACGCTCGAGCAAGCCATAGCATTATGTCGCGGAGAAACTCATGGCTAAGACACCAGCGTGGCAACGCAAAGAAGGCCAGAACAAAAAGGGTGGCCTGAACGCGAAGGGTCGTGCGTCTTACAAGAAGCAGACAGGGGGGACATTGAAGCCCCCAGTCAAACGTGGTGATAACCCACGAAGAGCCAGCTTCCTGCAGCGCATGGGAGCGGCCAAGGGGCCGGAGAGAGACAGCAAGGGCAAACCTACGCGCTTGCTTCTAAGCCTTAGAGCATGGGGAGCCAGCTCAAAGGCAGACGCCCGGAAGAAGGGCAAGGCAATATCTAAACGCAACAAGTCCAAGAAAAGGAAGAGCTGATGGCATACGGTAAGAAACCCATGAAGAAAGCCGCAAAGAAAGCTGGCCTCACCAAGAAGCAGAAGACCCTGCCAAAGGCTCTTCAGTCTAAGATCATGAAGGCCAAGGCCAAGAAGAAAAAGTAATGGCCAAGAAAAGCCAGGTTAACAAAGCTGGGAACTACACCAAGCCCGGCATGAGGAAGCGCCTCTATAAGTCTATCCTTGGTCGGGCAACGCACGGCACAGCCAGTGGACAATGGTCAGCTCGTAAGGCCCAGCTGCTCGCCAAGGAATACAAGAAGAGGGGCGGGGGTTATCGAGACTGATGCGCGCACCACAGAAATCACTGAAGAACTGGGGCAAACAGAAATGGCGCACCAAGAGCGGCAAGAAGAGCAGCGAGACCGGCGAGCGCTATCTACCAGAGGCGGCAATCAAAGCTCTGACGCCAGCACAATATGCGTCTACGACAGCGGCGAAGCGCAAGGCGAAGTCCCAGGGGAAGCAGTTCTCCAAGCAGCCCGAAAGCATTATGAAGAAAACAAGGCGGTATCGCTGACGGTTCGCTACGGCTTCGACACTGATGACATGCCTGGGTGGGAGATGACAAGGATGTCTGGACACCACGGCGCACAAGGCCGCGTGATATGGACACGCAAGCCATAGCCTTTTTATTTGCCGTGACCTTGACGGTTTCAGTCAAGATGATTATATTCAGGGGGTAGGTTCAATAAAAAGGAGAAACCAATGTTTGCTTTTACATACAAAAACGGTGACGTCATCGAACTGAAGGGCATCAAACACGCCGCCTTCGCATCTGAGGAGACGCATTGCTATGAGGCCAGCGTCTACTTTAACGGCAAGAAGATTGGCCATGTGTCCAACGATGGCCACGGTGGGGCTGATATGTTCCACGGTGACTACAAAACTTGGCACGACCTTGAGGCTCGCATCAAGACAGACCACCCGCAATATCATATGGAGTGGGATGATTCGTGGAACGACATGTGCATGGAAGTTTGGTGCGGTGAGCAAGTGAACAAGTTCTTGTCTCACAGAGATTTCAAAAAGTACATGAAATCTAAGGTCGTCTTCATTGACCCCACATCAGACAAGCCCAACGCTGTCCGCTACTTTAGCTTCAAGGGTGTGCGTAAGATTACACAGCAACACATTGACCACATCGTTGCCAAGTACAAGGACTACAAAATCCTGAACGTGTTACCTGAAGCGGAAGCGTGGAAGCTGTGGCAAGCTGATGCCTAAGATAGGCAACACCGAATAGCAAAGGGGCGCATCAGCGCCCCTTCTTTTTTTCTTTGATGTGAAACGGATCAATCTTGTCCGAGTGCGGAATGTCCGCAGACGATGAGCCGTAGACAAACGTCTCAGGGCGCTTGACCCTCATGTACTTGTCAGGCTCATCCTCAGCCGCAGGATCGTCAATAAAGCCCTCTTCTGGTTTCTCTGGCGGCTTGGTGGAATCGGAACGCGATGTCATCTAGTTCATCCGCTGTCACTTGCCGTGTCACGAACTGACCCAAGACTATCGCGCACAGCTTGCCCTTGACTGGATACACCAGAAATTCCGCAGAGGTCTTCAAGCACAGCTCGTGCGACATAGGTCTTCTTGCCAGTTTTGATCGTCGGGACTGCATTGCTTTTAATAAGCCGCCACGTCCTTTTGTATGTGGCGTCTGTGTCCACCCCAAAAAGGTACTCAGCCGCTTGATGCAACGTGAAAAGATTACCATCCATTACCGCCCCCGCTTGGCTCTGCCGCCGTTGACGTAGGTGCTGCCGACTGTTGGAAAGAACCGTCTGGCTTGTTGACCATGAGCTGAAACGACATGACCTTCGGAAACTCGCGGACATCTTCGACACCAGGTGTGCGCTCCGATATTGTGATGCCGAGCTCGATGCCAGCATCTGCGAGCTGACGGTACAAGTCTTCACAGATTTGCTTTTGCTCCGCAGACATTGGCGCGAAACTGCGCGTGGTGTCATTCCATTCTGTGCGGAACTGAATGAAGGCGATACCCCGATATTCAATCGGCTCACCATTCATGTCGTTCATGCGTACATCCCGACGCATCTTGATTTTTGAACGTGAAAAATGTGGCATTATCTCTCTCCTGAATTGAGCCTATCATAGCGCTCGTTGTAGTGGTCAAAGAGCTCAGCATAGAGCTCGCGGTCTGCTTCCTGTAGATCCTCACGCTGTTTCGTCGTGCGTCTCGCCCAGGCTTGCATCCCACCAAGCGTAACCTCATTGTCCAGCTTGGCTTTCTCCTGCGTCACCCAATCCCGCCAAGGGTTCTCATCAAAAGGAATGTCTTCCAATGGCGGTGGGGTGGGCGCGGGTTTCTTAGGCGCTGGCTGTGGCGCCGTGCGCTGCGGAGCACCAGAGATATTCTCTGGCCTCTGTGCTTTGAAATCGTCGGCCTCGTCTTCTGAATAGACAAAGCCAGCGACACCGATCAGCTTCAGAATCACGCGGTCTTTAGCGCGCTTCTCTGCCATAGCGTATGGATAGCTGTTCTTGTTGTTGTAAGGCACGGCCTCACCAATAGACCATTCGACCTTATCGCCGATGCGCCCTGACACCAGCATGACGACAGTCTTCTTTTCTGCGTCAGCTTCAATCATGGTCGGCGGGTCAAAGGAAATGCCCTGCTTTGCGGCGACTTGCTCCAACACCTTGTGCAGAACAACAGGGGTGCCGTGGCAATCCCATGTCGCCGTCTCTTTTGTGTGACCTAAATCCTTGAGGATTTCGATCAGCTTCTCTGGAATGTTAGCCATTCAAGTTCTCCAAAAAGTCTATGCCAGCGTCGGTGACTTTCCAGACCACCTCTTGCCGACCGCGTGAGTTCGGGACACGCTCGCCGCTGTCAGCGACCAAGCCCATCCTTTGTAGTTCAGTGACGCGTGGCCTGACGCTATATTCATATGCGCCCACACGCTTCACCACCTCTTCTGAGGACAAGCCTCGGCCTACCTCTGCAATGCGCTGAAGAGCCTTGAGCCGTAGCCCTGTGACCTTCGGCGCTACAGCATCAGCCGCCGCCACCTCTGTGTCCTTTGCGTTCTTATGGACATTCGGACCAGGGTCTCCTGGCCAATCAAGTAAGTCACCTTGCATCATTCTACTCCCCACATTTTCTTCGCCTCTTCGAGGTAGGTGTCTGTCTCTGACCAGCAAATGTTCTGCCAATCTGGTGACACCAGACCTAGCAGTTCATCCTTGGTGCTGGCCGCTCGCAGGATATTCTCAGTGGTTTTATGCTGAAGAATGATGTCGTTGACGACGTCCTGAAGAAAATCGTCGCGCAGTTCTGGAGCATTTTCAGGTGTGAATAGCCTGTAGTCTGTCGCGTTTGCGTACAGCAAGAAGGGTGGACGGTGACCATTCAGCGCCCAAAATCCAGCCGCCTGATACACATTGTTCATGTCGAACATACCAGTCAGGCTGTTCGGCAAACTAGCAGACTGCCACCCCGACTTGGAGCGGGTGCTAGGCCTAGACCATTTGGTCTTGAGGTCACCGCGATTGGCGTAGTCAGGCCGTGTGTCGTGAGGCACAGCTAAACCTGGCATCATGCCAAGCAACTGCTTCTCCCCCAAGATACGGTTCTCACTAGCCATTGCTTCTTGCAAGCCCTTGGTCGCATGTTCGATGACAAGGGGTAGCTCTTCTAAGTATTTGTCTAGGCGAGCCGCATCGTCATCGTTCTTTGGCTTGTAGCTTTGCAACTGTTCGACCCCCGCATGAGTGGCGTCAGCAAGGTTCAGCACCTCGCCTCTTTCATCCATGACAAGGTGAAGGTCGCAAGCTGTTTGGGTAGCCTTGCCAGCTTCCATGTTAGCTGAACTGCGTCTGTCATACAGACGATGAAGAACACCTTTGGCCAACAACCTGTCGGCATCAGTGGCGTTCTTGTCCCGGAGTGTGTCAAAGGCCTTCTCAATTTGCGGCCTAACGTGGACTTTCTCGTAAAGAGTTTTAGCTCTGTCCTTCGAGCGTGGGTTGGAATGGTGCCAGTAGCCGTGGCGCGTAGCCCAGTCCGGTACGTTATGTAGCATGTTGGTTTCTCCTATACTATGCTCGGACACCGTAACAGTTTGCGCTGCGCTTGTCTACCGGGGCGAAATATCTGTGATAATTACAGTCAATTATGATTACTTTATATTAAAAGCTAGACGGATACCGTCACATCGTGTTAACCGTATGGCATGACACTCGATGATTATAGAAAGAAGAAGGGCTGGTCATACAGCGAGCTGGCTAGGCAAGTCGGCGCCTCACATGCAACTGTGGCGCGTCGATGGTGTCTGCCGTTTGGCAATGAGCAGCGCCTGATTCCAAACGAATTGTATATGGATCGCATTGTTCAAATCAGTGCGGGTGAGGTAATGCCTAATGACTTCTATCTACGCCGTTACTGAGGACGAGTTACAGAAGCAAGTAGTTCAATGGCTCCATGTTGCTCTGCCCCCTGGCTGTGTGTTTCATCACAGCCCCAACGAAGGTCGTAGGCACGTTGCGTTCAAGCGCAAGCTAAAGCAGATGGGTACTCAGTATGGGTGGCCAGACCTAGAAATCTTTGTGCCGGGCGACCAAGCCAAGCACGGTATCAGCACATCCATATTCATAGAGCTGAAACGCATGAAGGGCGGCAAGCTCAATGCGAATCAAGAAGAGATGAAGGCGCGGCTCTTGTTAGCTGGTTGCCATTGGGGCTTGGCTCGCTCTGTAGAACAGGTGCATGAGATCCTTGAGCCCCTTGTTAAATTGAAGGCAGGAGTATGATTGAAGAAGGCGACGGAACTTGGGAGAAGCGCATGAGATGGGGCAGATGCCCTAAGTGCGACACGATGCTCCCCGACCCGCAAGGTGACAAGGTAGAGTGCAGAAGCTGTAAGCTGTCTATCCATGTGAGGTCATGCACATATTGCAAAGACGGCATGGTGCGAGAGCCTGACGGCTATGGCTGTGTGCAATGGACAACGTGCCATAGCTGTGATGGTAGGGGGTGGCATCCTTGAGCAACCCTTACACATTACCCGACGGCAATGTCCAAATCAGTTTCAGCGGTGGCCGCACCAGTGGCTACATGCTTCACAAGATATTGGAAGCCAACGGCGACTTGCCTGAGCGAGCTGTCGTTACCTTTGCGAACACTGGCAGAGAAATGCCACAAACCTTGGCCTTTGTGCAGGAATGTGCAGACAG
>CALEYP010000023.1 GCA_937924895.1 uncultured Alphaproteobacteria bacterium | reverse complement strand
AAAAACCCATGTTAAAAACTCAGGCAAAAAACCCATGTAAGAACCAATCGATTTTGTCCCCTCTCTCACGCAAGCCTTGACGATATACCCATAAGCGCTGTCCATCTTCGGTCTCAAGCCGGTAATAATCACGACTGCGATAATCTGATGAAGGTGTTGCTTGCCACCAGCGCGGCCCAATACGTTCAGGGCCTGTCGCGCGGCGAATACGCCAATTTTGATGCCGCCACCTAATTTGGCTGGGCGGATGATCAGGCAATAAAGCAATCACTTGTATCGGGTCTGGCACAGATAACAGGCGCAGTGGCCGCGGCGCCAAGGACGGTGCAGGGATAGGCGGCTTTATATCCAAAGTCCCGCGCTTATCACGTGCCATAATATGACGTTGGGCAGGGACTAACCTCTGCGCCTCTTCAGGTTGCCAGACATCCTGAGCCACAAGTGTTTGCACTTTATGAGCGCCAAGACGCGCGGCTAAATGATCAACAAGCTGGCTAATTTTATCCGCTTCATCCTCGCTAATCTGCCCTGTATCATCAAAAATGAGCGCTGTTGCAGATTGTGGGCTGACCCCACTTGCTTTGGCCCAGCCATATTCAATCCCAAACCCAGCTTCGATTTGCGCGCCTGCCTCAGCAAAAAGACGCTTGAACAAGGCGATTGTACGGCTCGGCCGGGATAGATGATGACGGATATATCCTGTCTTACGATCTGTGGTTTGCCAGCCAATTTCAACCTCACGGCAACCTAGCCCCATCTGTGCTAGGAGGTCACATAAGGCCTTGAGCAAGCCTGCTACCATCTCATTTAATGGCTCTAAACCTGCCACAGGCTCCACATAATGCTGCTGAATCAAAACAGGTTGCAAATGAGGCAGCGGGATAGGTCGCTCTGAGATATGACCTAATATCTGATCTTTGCGACGCAAGACAGACTCATGAAACCGCATCGCTAATAACCCGCGCTTCATCTGATGGATGTCACCAATGGTTTGTAATCCTAGCTGGGTCAGCTGTGTGACCTCTGAAGGCGAGAGGCGCAACGCTGCCAAGGGCAAGGCTGTGATAGCGGCTTCATGCGCCTTGGGGTCTGCGGCGATAATCTGAGGCGCCTTTGGTAATTGTGTTAAGGCGACACCAATCGCTGCCCCATAATAGGAGGCCATCACGATATGAGCGGTGAGCTGATGGGTGGTAAAATGAGACTGAATATCAGCTAGCATCGCCGCCTCGCCGCCCCATAAATGGCTTGCGCCTGTGGCATCAATCCACAAACCAAGCCTATCAGGGTCAACACCAACCACCGGGCTGTAACGCCAACACCAGCTGGCCAGAAGATGTAACCAAGCTTGATCAGCCTCATGATCAACAACAAAAAACCGGCAGAGAGGCGATAAGGCCCGCGCATCAGATAACACCATATCAGGATGTAACCCAAAGGCACGCGCGGCCGCATTCGTATAACATAACCTATCTGCCCCTTTGACAGCTTGATAAAGCGCAATGGGGGACTCTTGGTCTATTTTGGCACGACGTGCGACCTGCGCTGTCGCTAAATCAGGTAGATAGATATAAATGAAACGTGCATGACGGCCGGTCTTAAGAGGCACGTCTGATCTGATATAATGAGAGGCAAGCTGTGACATGGGGACTGTCTCTTATGAGCCATATGATAGCTGCGGCTGATAAGTGGGCGCTGACCCCTGTGCCACATAAGCAGGCGGCATAGAGGCAGGCATCGCCGGATGCATCACTGGCGTTGGCGCTGTCATCAAATGATGAGAGGCTGAATCCCATAATAGCGAGGCGTGCGCTTTGCGTCCCCCCCTTGCATGCGTCAGAGACACATCCCACACAGGGCGCCAATCTTGTTGTTCTGTTAGCTGTTGGCGCGGCGGAGCGATATCCCAGGCTGTCTCAAAACCAGATACGGCCCCGTCTTGCCCTAGTAAAAAGGCTGTTGCTGTCCCTTTTTCAGAGGCGAGCTGCAGGCGGCGTGCCACCTTGCCCCATAAATCTGATTTTTCATATAAAGGGCCATATTCCCCAATCACAGCTGCTAAACCAGGTGTGGCAAGGGCTTCTTCACAGGCGCTAAGACGACGCAACGGATGCGATTCACATACAAAAATAAACTGATCGGGTGATAGACCAAATTCTGCCATGCCATTAGCATAGACCGCCCCTGCCCCGCCATGGCGCACCGGACCGCACCATAAGATAGGACCTGATGTCACTTTTGTGAGCTGCTGTAATAACGCCATCGTAAAAGCTGTGGCATAAGCGGTGCGCGCTGGCGCTTTGATGAGATGAACACGCCGCGTCAGAAGCCCGCCACCACATGATTTATCTAGAGCCCTATCACCCAGCGATAGACGCGCCACTTCCCGATGCTGCGATGCCATATGATAAGAGGCATGCAAATGATCAAAAATAAGTTGTTTATTCACTGATACCTCCTTTTATAACAACGCCTTTGCAGACAGGCATGACAGGGCGGGAACACCAGCACTTCCTCATTGATTTATCAGATCAGGACCCGTCATATATGATTTTTGTTCATTGTTTGTTCTATACTAAAGAACAGGAATTGGCAAGGTTTTCGAACACAAAGAACATTAAGTGAACAGATTCAAAGTGTTACACAGGTTTCTGCAAGAAAATCAACGGCATAGCTTGCCGGATTTTAAGGCTTAACAGGCTTCAAAATGCCTTATTTTACGATGATTCGGAGCAGATGACAGGCTATTGGTCGAAAAACTCATCATGATCAGCGGCCTCTTCATCATAGCCGCGCCGATGAGAATAAAAACTCAATGCCATGAGCCCCACACCAAGACCAAAGGTACCAGCGCTCCCCAAGAAAAGAGCCGCCCAACCATGAAAGCCAAGCTCGATATCACCCATTTCCTGCCAGACAAGACCCGCACCATAAACCGACAAGGAAAAAGCGGCTAGAAAGCCGAGAATAATCCAAATTTTTCCCATAATCACGCTACCCAACTGCTAATTCTGTTTCAACAAGCCGTACCCAGTAGCTCGCGCCAAGAGGCAAAATTTCATCATTAAAATCATAGCTTGTATTATGCAGCATCTTACCTGGTTCTGCTGGCCCTGCGCCAATCCAGATATAAGCGCCCTTACAATCCTCCAACATATAGGCGAAATCTTCTGCGCCCATTGATGCTGGCGGGTTACGGCGCACATTCTCTTCGCCTATGAGGCTCGCTGCGATAGAAGCCGCACGCCCTGCCTCAGCAGGATGGTTAATCGTTGGCGGATAGCCTGCGCGCCAATCAATCGTCGCGCTTGTGCCATGGGCAGCCGCTATTTCAGTCGTGATATGCCGGATCTGCGCCTCTAATGTCGCGCGTGTTGAGGCCTGCAAGGCACGTGCTGTGCCACGAATGGTCAGGCTATCTGGGATAACGTTAAAGGCCGCGCCGCCTTGCAAGGCGGTAATTGAGATCACGGCTGAATCAAGTGGGTCAATCTGGCGTGAGACGATGGCTTGTAGATTTTGCACCACCGCTGTACCAGCGAGGATCGGGTCAGCTGACTGATGTGGCATCGCGGCATGACCACCACGGCCCTGAATGGTTATCTCAAAATGGTCAGCAGACGCCATACACGCGCCATCATGAACCGCAATTTGCCCAACTGCGAGACCGGGCCAATTATGCATGCCCCAAATGGTATCCATCGGGAAGCGCGTGAATAGGCCATCCTCAATCATCGCCTTACCACCAGCGCCCCCTTCTTCAGCAGGCTGGAAAACAAAATAAACTGTGCCATCGAACTGGCGTGTCTGGCTCAGGTAACGGGCGGCGCCGAGCAACATTGTCATATGGCCATCATGCCCGCAGCCATGCATACGCCCCTCAGTCAGAGATTTATGCGCAAACTGATTTGCCTCAACCATGGGCAAGCCATCCATATCAGCGCGAAGACCAATAGCAGGCCCCTGATCAGATTGGCCCTTTAACACACCCACAACACCTGTTTTCCCCAGGCCCCGATGCACCTCAATGCCGAATGAGTCTAGCTGGGCTGCAATGAAATCAGACGTCCACACCTCTTCATAGCAAGTCTCAGGATGTTGATGCAGCTCATGGCGCCAACTCATCATCATCGCATGCTGTTCTATGATTGGGGTGTAGAGAGTCATTATCTGTCCCTAAGCCTGAATTAATTGGTCACTACCATCTTTCATGGTCGGCTTATGAAGATAGCGCGAATGGCTGATACTGGCAAGATTAGCAGAGGCATTTTGCCACCACACAAAACGATCTTATGTCGTGCGATCATCAGGCCTTGTCGTGATAAAGATAGGTTTTTTTGACCCAGATTGGCATGGTACGAGCCAATGCTGGTCGGATGGTGAAAAATTCATCCAACCGCCTCATGTAAATATTAGATTTCGTGATAAAATACCTGATAGCATTGTGGAAAATACAGCATATCAGCACTGATTGTGGGAGCAAGAGATGGCCGATTCTGAAATTGATCGCGGCACCAAAGGTTTAGGAGGCGCAAATAAGCGTTATTCCGCCTTTTCTTTGGCAAAAAACGCGATGTCATATCACCAAAATTGGCAACAAGCTTGGCGCCATGCGGAGCCAAAAGCCGAATATGATGCGGTGATTATTGGCGGTGGCGGCCACGGGCTTGCAACAGCCTATTATTTGGCATCTGTCCATAATATGACCAATATTGCGGTGATTGAAAAAGGCTGGCTTGGTGGCGGTAACACAGGCCGTAACACCACGATTATTCGCTCGAACTATATGTGGGATGAATCTGCGGCTATCTATGACCATGCATTGAAGCTATGGGAAGGTCTGGCGCAAGATTTGAACTTCAATATCATGTTCTCACAGCGCGGCGTGTTAACAATTGCCCATAGCTGGGGCGAGCTTCGTGAAATGTCACGTCGTGTTCATGCTATTCGGTTGAACGGGATTGATTCTGATATCCTGACACCTGAACAAATCAAAGACTTCGTGCCATGCATCAATATTGACCAGAATATCCGCTATCCAATTATGGGCGGTTTCTTGCAAAAGCGCGGTGGCACAGCCCGCCATGATGCGGTGGCTTGGGGTTATGCCAGAGCTGCCGATGATCTTGGTGTTGATATTATTCAAAATTGTGAAGTCACAGGGCTAAAGAGGCAGGGTCGTAAAATCACAGGGATTGAGACAACAAAAGGCCTCATCAAAACAAAGAAGGTGGGTGTGGTTGTCGCCGGTCATTCCTCTGTATTGGCAGAAATGGCTGGCATTCGTATGCCGCTTGCCTCTCGTCCTCTTCAAGCCTTGGTATCAGAGCCCATTAAGCCCGTATTAGACACTGTTATCATGTCAAATGCCGTGCATATGTATATCAGCCAATCTGACAAGGGTGAGATGGTACTAGGCGCAGGTGTTGATAAATATAACTCATATGCCCAGCGCGGCAGCTATCCTGTCCCAGAGCATATGTTGGCC
>CALEYP010000022.1 GCA_937924895.1 uncultured Alphaproteobacteria bacterium | reverse complement strand
TATGCCGTATTTGCTTTTCAGCAGCAGGATCATCTGAGATAGATTCCTCGCCCAAAGCAATCGCATCTGGCAATAGCGCTTCCAGCCGCGGCATCAACCAAAACTCTGCCTCTCTATCTGCGACAGTGACAAAATCAGTATCTGATGATTTTGTTGCTACATCGTCAGGTGATAAATTTTGATATAGGGGCTTGATGATGGTTGCAGAGGCTTCTGCCATCAAATGTGCGACCTCGTCGATAAGGCCGGTTTCATTCATTGTCATGGACTTACCTATTCGTCCCCAATATCACTTAAATCAACAGGGTTCACAGGCATGATGGTCGAAATGGCATGCTTATAAATCAACTGAATATGACCGTCACGTTTTAGCAACATCGAATAATTATCAAACCAGGTGATAAGTCCCTGTAACTTTACCCCATTCATTAAGAATACGGTGACAGGCGCATGCTCTTTGCGCACTTGATTTAAGAAAATATCCTGTAGATTCTGTGTCTTATCCATATACCCAAAAGCGTTTACCGCTTACTCCCCTTGTGATGTGACATGTTCAATATAGCCCTTTCGCAAGGATTTGGCTATCTCGCCCATGATACCGTTATTAATGGGGGTGTTATCAATCATGCCAAGAGGCGTCACATGAGATGACGCACTTGTCACAAACACTTCCTTTGCTGCCATCATCTCAGCAACCGTAAAGTTACGTTCTGTCACTTTCATTTGATGCAGCTCAGCAACTTGTGCAACTGACCGGCGTGTAATGCCATTCAAAATATCATGTGTTGCGGGGCGTGTGATGACCTCATCATCTTGAGTTACAATCCACAGATTAGAAGAAGAGCCCTCTGTCACAGTGCCATCTTTTTCGATCATAATGGCTTCATAAACCCCGGCTTCATAAGCCTTCTGCTTTGCTAGACAATTTGGCAAAAGATGAATTGTCTTAATGTCGCGTCTATCCCATCTTTCATCAGGGACTGTAATGGCTGACTGCATGGTTGGCGCAAGCGGCACTGACGAGACGGTATTTTTTGCTGTCATCACCAAACAAGGCTGCAAAGGTGAAGTCCATTTATGGTCACGGCGGGCGATGCCCCTTGTGATTTGCATATAGATCAGCCCTGTGCGCACCTGATTCATCCGAACAACCCGCTGCATAACAAGACGCAAGGCGGCGCGGCTCATTGGCATAGGCATTGATAATTCAGATAAAGAGCGCTCTAGCCTATCAAGATGCCGTCCCTCATCTGCCATATGACCATAAATGATATAAACAACCTCATAGACACCATCCCCAAATTGATAACCTCTATCATCGATAGATACAAAAGCATCACGATGAGGGACATAAGCACCATTGACATAGGCGATACGAGACATTCACACAGACCTTTACTGCTCAGATTTAAAAATAATTTGCGTTTCCAGATAATAAGGTTTCAGCCTTACCAGCACGTCCTTGCTTTGCGAAGAGAATAATCAAGTCATTCGCATCAATCACTGTTTCACCGCGCGGCGCAATCACTTCGCCTTTGCGGATAATCGCGCCAATCGCAAGGCCTTTTGGAATACGGGCATTTCGCAGAGCTGTTCCCACCAACGAAGAAGTAGGCAGGACTTCTGCTTCTAGCACCTCTCCATGCCCCTCTAGGACCGAATGCACATCACGAATGCGGCCGCGTCTGACATGTTCCAAAATAGAGGACACCGTAATTTGTGGTGGATTGACAACCGCATCAATCCCTAATGTCGACATTAGGGGCACAAATCCAGGGTTATTCACAAGTGCGACGGTATGCGCCACGCCTAGACGCTTTGCCAAAAGTGCTGATAGCACATTCACTTCATCATCATTTGAAATCGCCACAAAGGTTGCAGCAGACCCCACTCCGGCCTCTTCTAATATATCGCCATCCAACGCATCGCCATTTACGACCGTAATATCGGTCAAACGTTCAGCAATAGTGCGCGCTTGCTGCTTATCAATCTCAATGATCGTAGCCGCCGCGTTACTTTTGCCAGCGGTCATCTTTCGAGCCAGCAACATACCAATATTACCGCCCCCTGCGATAACAGCGGTCTGTGCCTCAGATTCTGTATGACCAAATGCCGCCATCGCGCGTTGGGTATGGTTTTTATCACAGACAAAGTAAATCTTATCGCCTTCTTGCAGCTCTTCACGGCCATCACGCGGCACTATCACCTGCGAGCCTCTCACAATCGCCACAATCGTGAGACTTAACTCTGGGAACAAACCAGTCAGATGGCGGATGGGAGTCGAGAGGATCGGACAGTTCGATTTGGCCAACACGCCAATCAGTTGCACCTGTCCCTCTGCCATATCTTTTACATCAAACGCACCTGGCAAGCGCAATTGCCGCTCAACCGTTGATGACACTTCTTGCTCTGGTGAAATAATATGATCAATTGGCATGTGACCTGGGCCATATAAATCACGGAAATCAGGGTTTAGATAAGCCCAAGAGCGTATCCGTGCAATGCGCATTGGTGTCTCAAATATGGTGTGTGCCACCTGACAGGCCACCATATTCACCTCATCAGATTCTGTCACGGCAATCAGCAATTCAGCGTTATTCAAACCAGCTTCGGTCAGAATATTCGGATGAGACGCCATGCCCACCACACCTCTGACATCCGCATGTTCCACGACACGCTGAATCTTATCGGCATCAGCATCGATGACTGTTACGTCATTTTGTTCGGCTGCCAAGTGGGATGCAATCGCACTTCCCACCAATCCGGCGCCACAAATCACAATTCTCATTTAAGACCTCTCACCACCTGATACTTGCTATCTGATGGCCCTTATCTCACCTTTACCTGAATATGTAATGCTTTTAGCTTACGATGCAAAGCCGAACGTTCCATTCCGATGGTTTTTGCAATTTTTGAGATATTACCATCAAAACGTGCTAACTGCTCTCGCAAATAGTCAGCTTCAAATAATTCGCGCGCCTCGCGCAAAGGAAGCGCATAGATATCTGATGAATGAGTCGGTGATGCAATTTGCCCCTCTCCCATCAAATTTGCGGGTAAATCCTCAGCGCTTAGAACCTCTCGCCCAGCATCTGATTGTGTTATCAGCATTGATTCAATCACATTTCGCATTTGCCTTACTGAACCTGGCCAATGATAGGCGCGCAACGCATTCAGCAAATCATCCCCTAATTTCAAAGAGGGGCGCCCTAATTTTTCAGCACTTAACCGCATGAAATATTTAGCTAATAACGGGATATCTTCACGCCTATCTGCTAAGGATGGCACCGTCAAAGATACGACTGCCAAGCGATAATATAAATCCTCACGCAGCCGTCCCTCTGCCATGGCTTTTGCCAAATCTTGTGACGAGGCTGACGTGATACGAACATCAACCTGTACCTCTGCCGCACCGCCAAGCCGTCTAAATTTCTGTTCTGCCACGGCCCGAACTAATTTTGCCTGTGTGTTGAGCGGCAAATCACAAATCTCATCGAAGTAAATTGTGCCAAGATGGGCTTGTTCAAATAAGCCAACAACGCGGCGACCATCTTGCACAGATTCAGAACCAAATAGCTCTAAATCAGCCTTTTCCGCTGTAAGACGCGCACAATTTGCTACTACAAATTTATGGCTCGCTCGCTCAGAATTATCATGGATTTTCCGCGCAACAAGTTCTTTCCCACTGCCGGCACCACCTTGGATTAACACACGGCTTGTCGCATTGGATAATCGCTCAATCGCAAGCTTTATCTGCTTAATCGCACTTGATTGCCCGACAAGTTCAAGATTTGAGAGCTCATTACCTCGCATGCGTAAATCCGCATTTTCACGCAATAATTTGGCTGTTTGTATCGCTCTGTTTACGGTGAGTAAAAGACGTTCAGCTTTAAAGGGCTTTTCAACAAAGTCATAAGCCCCCATCCGCAAAGCATGCACAGCTGTTTCAATTGTTCCATGACCTGAAATCATTACGACCGGCATATCGGGGTAGAGTGATTTACACCATGATAATAACTCTAACCCATCCATATCTGAATCTCTCATCCAAATATCAAGGACTAAGCAAGAGGGTGGCTTTGTCACAAGGCTAGCGCGAGCCTCCGCTGCATTCGCTGCCTCGGCTGTGGTAAAGCCTTCATCCTCAAGGGTCAGGCTGATAAGTTGACGGATATCTCGTTCATCATCAACAATCAGAATATCGCCAGACATCACATCCTCGACCATGGCTTATGCCCCTTTTTCTACTGGCAGGCTTATGGTCACAACCGCACCACCACTGTCAGAATTGCTAAGATGAATGCTCCCCTGATGGTCAGTGATAATCTTTTGTACAATCGCCAAGCCTAGGCCAGTCCCCTCATCTCTTGTGGTCATATAAGGCTCAAATAGCTGTGCAAAGTCACCATCTGGGAAACCAGGCCCGTTATCCGTGATAGTCAAAACCACCTGATCGCCTTCTTTTTGCAGAGATAGATTTATCTTGGGTTGGTCTTGTCCGCTTTCAACAACAGCATTCAAGGCATTTTGAATCAAATTGGTCACCGCCTGCCGCATCAAACCCGTATCGAGCAACAAAGGGAGTTGTGCCTCTGGCTCAGCGTCAAATTCTAGCGCCACTTTGTGATCATTTGATGAAAAGAGCGCGATTTGCCTTTCGACCAATTCTGTGAGAGAGGCTGGTTTTAGTAAAGGCGCTGGCATCCGCGCAAAAGCGGAAAACTCATCAACCATACGACCAATATCACTAACCTGACGAGATATTATATCTATATATTCTAGATACTTATCCTTCTTATCTTCAGTTTCTGGTTTAAATTTCTTAGCCAGCCTATCTGCTGCTAATTCAATGGGGGTAAGAGGGTTTTTAATTTCATGGGCAATACGGCGCGCGACATCTGACCAGGCCGCTTTTCGCTGTGCGGCAAGCAAATCAGTTACATCATCAAAGGTCACCACATAACCAATAATCCGGTTCTCTACCGACTCCGCAGAGATACGCGCTCGCAATGTCAGGCGTTTGCCACCGCGATATAATTCAATCTGACTTTCTGCTTTTTGGCGTGCTTTTTTGCCAATCAGAGAGGTAAGTTCTTTGAACTCTGGCACGAGATTATCAAGCTTCTTCCCATGCATAGCAGACATGCGCAGCCCTAAAAGCTGTGCTGCCATTTGGTTCGGCAATGTGATCACGCCTTTTATATCTAGGCCAATCACACCAGAGCTCACGCCGCCAAGAACGGTTTCGGTAAATTCTCGCCTCTGATCAAGCTGCTCATTCGCTGCCACTAATTGTTGGCGAGAGCGTGATAGCTCATCCAGCATGTCATCGATTGAGGTGCCAAGGCGGCTAATCTCATCCAGCCCCTGATTATCACCCACACGAGGCAATAAATTCCCCATACGGACCTCATCAACCACCCCAATAACTTGTGATAAAGGCGCCACAATCGCTGTTGCGAGATTGAGACCAATCCAGAGCGCAGACAACAACAGGAGCAAGGTCACAGCGAAGAAGAGCGCGGCAAAACTTACCTGGAGATTAAATTGTCTGAATGATAGGGATTGATAATCAGAGGCTGCAATTTTTGTTTGGTCTACAGCTTTCAAAACAGTGCTATCTACAAAGCGGCCAACCAAGAGAAAAGCATCAACATAGGAGTTTAGCTTAATCGCAGCTCGGATTTTGCTCCCCTGCCCTGAGTCAAAAATCACCACTTCGCCCTCACGGGCACGGTCAATCCAGCTCTCATCCAAATTGGAAAAGGTCAGGGCAAAGGCAAATTGTGATTTCGCCAAAATCTGACCCGTACCATCAACAATAACGGCCTCAGATAAGCCACGCAAAGCAGCTTGATTATTCAGATATTCCTCAAGAAATGCAGGGTTACCAGATAGTGCAGCAGATTCCCGATTAATGTCATTCGCCATTCCCAGAATTTGCCCTCTCACAGAGCTGGCATGCTCTTGATAATAGGCATCAGCCACGAGTACAGATTGCTCAATCGCGGTTGAAATTCGTTTGGCAAACCAGCCTTGCAAAGAAAAATCCAACACAGTAATCGCAAAGAAGGCAACAATAATGGCCGGTAATGTTGTGATCCCTCCAAACAGCAAGGCAAGCCGCCAATGCAGCTGCGAGCCCGCCATCCTTTGCCGTCGCTCCCGCCAGATACGCCAAATCTGGCGTCCCACAAAAACCAACAATAAGATCAGCGCGCAGAAGCTCGCGATGAAAATAGCACCAGAATAAGGGCTATCGGCCGATAAATAATCAATTCGCGCGAAAATGCCATAGGCGCCTGCCCCGACAAATAAAGTCAAAAAAATAACAAGATAAGCCAGCCTATCTTCGCGCAACCAGCTTGTTCTGTCTGATTTTGTGGGTTGAGGTGCAGGTACTGACATTATTGGTCCCGGTAGTGGCGTCTATCTTTTGAAATATGCAGCCATTCTATTTTCTTTCGCAATGTATTTCGATTCAAACCTAAAATCTCTGCTGCTTTGATTTGATTACCTTTTGTAGCATGAAGCGTCTGAATGATAAGGGGGCGCTCCACTTCTTCTATGATCCTGTCATAAAGGCCAGCATGTGGTAAATCGCCGCCAAGGGCTTCAAAATAATGAGCAATATGAAGCTCTGCCATTTCTGATAGTGATTGATGACGGATAGGTGCCGTCTCAGTGCGCACTGCGGCTTCCAATTCTGCACTAACATCTTGCGCGTCAATCACATCTGATGATGCGAGCATAACCAGCTTGCGGATGAACATATCCAATTCACGCAGATTACCAGGCCAATCATGCGTTTGTAGCGCGGTTATGGCTGCATGAGATACATTTTTTCGTGTTTTATAGGTAGCATTTGCCGCCTCACAGAAATGAGTGGCCAAAGTGGGGATATCATCTTTGCGCTCTCGTAAAGGCGGGAGGCGAAGCGGCGCAGCAGAGATTGCAAAATATAAATCCTCGCGGAATTGATTTTGACTGACCTTATCACGTAAATTTTGCGCTGTGCCCAATATTAACCGTTGTGGCGCAGGCCTCATGTCTGTATCTGACGGCTCCAGCGCCGCAATCAGATGTTGTTGCGCTAGAGGCGACAGCTCATCAATATGGTTGATAAATAAAGAGCCACCCACCGCTTGCTCAAACAAACCGCTAGCGCCAAATAAAGCGGCATCATGATTGGCCTCTTCAAATTGCTGGCAATTATAAGAAATAAGCTGCGGTGGTAATGCCGCCTCGCCTTCGGTCGCTAATTCATGCAAGGCGCGAGCCACATCGGCTTTACCAGAGCCTGTTTCCCCTTCAATGAGAACAGGCATTGTCTGGCCAGCCAGCCGCGCCAATAATTTAAAGACAGCTTGCATAATAGGAGAGCGACCTAGCAATGGCGGATAGCTCGTTTTGGTAAGTGAGATTGTCGCCTTTGCAGGGCTAGCTTGCGGTGAGGCTGCCAATGCTTGTTTTGTCACTGATAAAAGCTGACCAAGCTCAAATGGTTTTGGCAAATAATCAAAGGCGCCTGTTTGTTGTGATTGAATGGCAGTGAGCAAATTGGCACGTGCACTCATGATAATCACGTTCAAATCAGGTTTGCGTGCGCGCAAACGAGGTAACATATCCAGCGCATCACCATCCGGAAACCCCACATCAGTGATAAGCAACGCGCCCCTGCTAGCCAAAGATAAGTCCCACATACCTGCTGCTGTTGCGGTTGTTTGCACATGATAGCCTTGGCGTGTCAGTGCTTGCGCAATCACAAGCCGCACTGATTTATCATCATCTGCCACAATGATAAGGGGTAATTGAGCGGTTTGTTTTGAGGCAGCCATAAGGTTGGTCATGTGTTTGGCCGCTCCTGTGCTACGGGTAAATGAATTTCAAACTGTGTGAACCCTGACTGAGACTGCACTGAAATCATGCCTTCATGATCGGCAATGACTGAGGCCACAAGGGCTAGCCCTAAGCCGGAGCCATCAGCCTTGTCCGAGATAAAAGGCTCGAAGATAACATCAAGCAAATCAGGTGCAATGCCAGCACCATGGTCAATAATATCAATTTTAATCGGCACAGCCTTTTCACGGCCTAACGACGTGCGTGGCATAGCAGTATGGCGAACATAGGAGGTCACTAACTTTAAATAGCCTGTCTCCCCACTGGCTTCACAGGCATTTTTCAACAAATTCACAAAGGCTTGAGTTAGTAACTCCTTATCAGCAGCGATCTCTGGCAGAGAGGGATCAAATTCCTGGTCAATCACCATATGCCTGCCAAAAGAGGCTGCCGTGACCTGCACCGCATGGGCCAGAATTTCATGAATATTAACTGGTTGCAAGGTAAGCTGCCGATGTCCCGAGGTCACTTCAATCCGGTTTAAAAGATGTGTTATTCTATCGGCTTCTTCGACGATGAGGGCGGCGAGCTCACCTGTTTGAGTATCAGCTTCTAATTCAATGAGCTGCGCGGCTCCTTTAATACCTGCCAAAGGGTTTTTAATCTCATGCGCCAATAGGCTGGTTAGTTTAGACGCAGATTGCGCGGCACCTTTGAAATGAGCTTGGCCACGCAATTGGTCAAATAAGTCACGCGGCTGCAGGGAGATGAGATATCCTGCATCGTGGGGCAGCAGAGATAACTGTATCGTCACATTTTTCCTACCCAATTTTGGACTCACAAGGGTGACGTCTTGCCCAGCAAGAGAACTTACGCCTGATGAAAGACGTCGTAAAAGCGCAAATAGCGGACTATCTTCTAGAAAATAATCTGACAAATTATCTTTGAGCAGCAGGGACCTGCTGCGTTCAAAAAAAGTCTCTGTGGCATAATTTAACTGCTGAAATGATAAGTCTGGTCTTAGCGCGAACACAGGATAGGGCAAATGGTCTATAAGCGCTGTATCCCAATCAGGCATTACCGCATTTAATATTGTCATTTACGCTGCCTCTTCTTCTGATAGATGCGCGCGATAACGGGCAAGGGCTTCAAGACATGTCACCTTGCTATCAGCTGCCATCAATGATGCACGAAGCGCCTCAGATGAGGGCATATAGTCACAATAGGCCGATAAATGCTTTCGCAAATGACGCAAGCGTGCCTCTGGATAGAGCTGTAAATAGAGCGTTATATGCTCCTCAATGATCGACAATCGTGTGATAAGTGACGGCGCCTCTCTAATAGGCTCACCTGCCATCATATCTGCAATCTGACCAAGCAACCAAGGCTGACCCATGGCGCCCCTGCCAACCAGCAGACCTTGGGCATTTGACTGCCGTAAGGCAGTCTGAGCAGTTGTCACATCGATGATATCGCCATTCGCACAAACAGGAATAGAGACAGCATCAACGGTTTGGGCGATCAGCTCCCAATCAGCACACCCTTTATACATTTGCGTTCGTGTGCGACCATGAATGGCGAGCATCTGCACCCCTTCATTCTCCGCAATTTTGGCAATGGTCGGTGCATTCTTATGGTCATCATCCCAGCCAAGGCGCGTTTTCAAAGTCACAGGGATAGATACTGCTTTGACAACAGCCGATACAATCTGCTGGACCGCCTCCTCATCCTGCATCAACGCAGAACCAGATAACCGATTTGTGACTTTTTTGGCCGGGCATCCCATATTGATGTCCACAAATTGCGCCCCACGCATCTCAGCGAGACGCGCTGCCTCTGCCATCATCTGGGGATCCCAGCCAGCAATTTGGATAGATAAAGGCGCTTCATCTTGCTCAAGTCCCTTCAATTTTTGCATCTCGATCCACACATCTTGCAAAAATGCGTGTGATGCAATCATCTCAGAGACAACAAGCCCCCCTCCCCATTGACGAACAATCTGCCGAAATGGCTTATCGGTAACACCAGACATAGGCGCCAAAATAACATTATGCGGCAAAGTGATGTCGCCAATTTGAATAGGCTGATATGGTTGGGTACAAGCTGTCATAAGTTACAAAATCAATTCTTGCATAATTTGATAGCAGTTTAGCATAGACACAAAATTTTTGCACAAAAAATAGACAGAAATCACTTGCGTTGATGGCCGTGCTATATCACAGAATAGCAGGAAGCACTGGCGATCCTTCGCTGACATGTTATAACAAGACCAGCTTCTTTTATCGCCATGCAAAAGGGTTCTGATGCCTGCCTCTGCCTCATCAACAAAACTCACTTTTGATTGCGTCATCCTCGCCGCAGGTGCGGGCCGCCGTATGGGCGGTATCGTCAAGCAATTTGAAATGGTAAAGGGAGCAGAAATTTATCAACATGCTATTGCTGCCTTTGCCAAACATGAGCAATGTGGCCAGATTGTTTTAGTGGTTCCAGAAGCCGACCTTGATATGCTTCAACAACGCCATAATAATGAGCCACTCATCATTGTTGCAGGCGGTCAGGATCGCCATCATTCTGTGCAAGCAGGGCTCGCTGCTCTTGCAGGACGCCAAACACCCATTATTGCCATCCATGATGCCGCCCGACCCTTTACGCCGCAGAAAGTAATTGATGATGCGCTTGCTGCATTAGCGCACGGGGCAAAGGCTGTGATACCTGTTCTACCGGTGGCAGATACCATCAAAGTGATAGACCAAGAGCAGCAACATGTTTTGCAGACTCTCGACCGTAATCAATTGGGGCGTGTCCAGACACCGCAGTTTTTTGACGCTGGCACCCTGCAGCATTTACATCATAACTTGCAGATGGATGAGACCCGCCAAAATAGTATCATTTTAGATGATGCTAGCCTTGCTGAAGAAGCTGGTATCGAGGTGGCGGTTATTGCTGGTGATGAAGAATTGGCAAAGCTCACTTGGCCAAGTGACCTAGCAAGCTTACGAACAAACAATGCAAACTCACTTTCACAAGGTCAGACCATGACAGCTGAATATCGCACAGGTACGGGATTTGACGTCCACCGCTTCACTGAAGGCACCGGCCCTATCATGATTTGCGGCCTTGCCGTCCCCCACGACAAGGCGCTAGACGCGCATTCAGATGGTGATGTTGGCATTCACGCGCTGTGTGATGCTATTTTTGGCGCGCTCTGTGACGGCGATATCGGGTCTCATTTCCCGCCTTCTGATGAGAGATGGAAAGATGCCGCCTCTGACCAATTTCTGCGCTATGCCGTCGAAAAGATAGCTGTAGCGGGTGCCAAACTAACTCATATCGATGTCACAATTTTGTGTGAGTTGCCAAAGATTGGCCCTGTTCGTGATGATATGCGTGCCAAATTATCAGATATAACAAGCCTATCGATTGACCGTATATCTGTGAAAGCCACAACAACAGAAAAGCTTGGTTTCACAGGGCGTGGTGAAGGCATCGCAGCACAAGCCGCAGCGACTATATGCTTTGATAAAGGAGCCAGCGCATGAATATCGCCCATCAGATAGCTACATTGGGGCCAATTGGCCGCACTCTCCCAGCCCCAGGCAGCTGGGGATCATTTGTTGCGCTTGTGACAGGCTATCTTATTGCATCATATGGGTTTGTTGCAATTACTGCTGCGACTATCTTTGTAACGGTTATCGGCTTCTGGGCGTGTGAGGTTTATGGCAGAGATACCGGCAAAAAAGACGCCTCTGAGGTGATTATCGATGAGGTTGCAGGCATGTGGTCAGTCCTATTAGTGACACCTTTGACCATTGAAGGCTATATCGCAGCTTTCCTGGCGTTTCGTTTGTTCGATATCACGAAGCCCTTCCCTGTGAATAAAGCAGAGGCTATCCCAGGCGGAGCTGGCGTCATGGCAGATGATTTGGTTGCGGGCGGTATTGCTGGCCTGTTGATGCTTGTGCTTCTGCAATATGGCATTTTGACATGGCCAACCGCATGATTGAAACACTCGCAAAACAAGTGATTAATGACTGCCAAACACACGGCCTTCAACTGGTGACGGCGGAGTCATGCACTGGCGGCCTTATTATGGCCAGCATGACAGACATTGCTGGCGCCTCTTCAATTTGTGACAGGGCCTATGTCACCTATTCCAATAATGCAAAAGAAGAGATGCTAGGCGTTCGGGGTGAGACTTTGGCCATTTATGGCGCGGTGTCTGCTGAAACAGCCTATGAAATGGTAACAGGGGCCGCGCAGACCCTATCCGTGCCGCATGCGGCCATTTCTGTGACTGGCATTGCAGGACCTGGCGGGGGAAGTGAGCAGAAACCGGTGGGCACTGTCTGGATTGGCACTGCCGTTACGGGCATGAAAACACTTACCAAAGGCTATTTATTCTCTGGCGATAGAGCCTCTATTCGGCATCACACCATCATCGCCGCGTTAGAGCAGCTTCATACCCAAATAAATGAGCAAGATTAGCCGGCTTGCGGCAAGCCTTTGCCATAAAGAGCATTTGCACGCGCTTCAAAAGCACCAACCATCTTTTTGACTGCTTCGGTGAACAAGCTCTCAATCACAGTCTGCAAAATGCGTGAATTAAATTCAAAATCCACAAAAAATTCAATTTCGCATCCCTCTGGGTGCGGCTTGAACTGCCAGTGATTTTGCAAATATTTAAAGGGGCCTTCGGCATATTCCACATGGATTTCCATGGCCTCATCATCCAAGCGGACATAAGAGGTAAAGCGCTCTTTGAACATCTGAAAGCCAATAATGAGATCAGCAATCATCTGTTCATCATTTTGCTCTCGGATCCGAGCTGCCAGGCACCATGGCAGAAATTCAGGATAGCGTTTCACATCTGCAACAAGCTGATAGAGCTGTTCCGGACTATGATTCAGCACTCTTGTTTCAGCGTGCTTGGTCATGAACGTGCCTCGGCTAATTGCGCCTCTCTTGCGGCGCGCAACGCCACAAAATCAGCATCAGCATGATAAGATGAGCGGGTCAGTGGTGTTGATGACATCATCAAGAAACCTTTCGCCCGCCCTTTCTCGGCATAATCGGTGAACTGATCAGGTGTCACAAAGCGATCAACAGCCGCATGTTTTGGCGTTGGCTGCAGATATTGGCCAATGGTCATGAAATCTACATCCGCGGCACGCAAATCATCCATGAGCTGGCCAACTTCGCCATCCTCTTCGCCAAGTCCAACCATGATACCAGATTTCGTGAAAATTGAGGGATCAAGCTGTTTGACCTGCGCTAAAATCTGCAAGGAGTGGAAATAGCGCGCGCCTGGGCGAATAGATGGATAGAGGCGCGGCACTGTTTCTAAATTGTGGTTAAATACATCAGGGCGCGCTTCGACAACGACCTCTAATGCCCCATCTTTGCGCAAGAAGTCAGGGGTTAGAATTTCAATTGTTGTTGCTGGGGAACTGGCCCGGATAGCCCTGATCGTATCAGCAAAATGCTGTGCCCCACCATCATCAAGATCATCACGGTCAACAGAGGTGATAACAACATGAGTGAGGCCCAATTTTGCCACCGCTTTGGCAACATTTTCAGGCTCATGGGGGTCCAATAAATCGGGGCGCCCTGTTGCCACATTACAAAAGGCACAAGCGCGCGTGCAGACAGAGCCTAAGATCATCATGGTGGCATGCTTCTTGGCCCAGCATTCCCCAATATTGGGACAAGCTGCCTCTTCACAAACAGTGACAAGGTCTAAATCACGCATCAACTCTCTGGTCTCAGCAAACGCATCAGAGGTTGGCGCTTTGACACGCAACCAATCAGGCCGAGATGGCTGAGGTTGGTCAGGGTTACGCCGCTTCTCTGGATGTCGTGCGGCACCAATTTTGATATTTGGCGTTGGCATATTGCCTCTTTCTATCGCTAAACCGTGCCCTAGAAATGGATCGCCCGGTCAAAGGCGTCAAGCACAGATTCATGCATCGCCTCAGAAAGCGTAGGATGCGGGAAGATGGTTTGCATCAATTCCTGCTCCGTTGTCTCTAATGTGCGCGCAATCGCATAGCCTTGGATCATCTCTGTAACCTCTGGTCCGATCATATGTGCGCCAAGCAATTCGCCTGTCTTAGCATCAAAAATGGTTTTAATGAGCCCCTCATCATCTCCGAGCGCAATGGCTTTCCCATTCGCCAAGAAAGGGAAGCGTCCCACTTTGATATCAAGACCTTTGGCTTTGGCAGCGTCTTCGGTGAGCCCAACAGAGGCAACTTGCGGGCGACAATAGGTACAACCTGGCACCGTATTATCACCAATTGCATGAACATCTTTGTGACCTGCAATCTTCTCCACACAGATAATGCCTTCATGACTGGCCTTATGAGCAAGCCACGGAGCGCCAGTGATGTCACCAATCGCATAGAGGCCCGGCTCACCTGTGGCACCATAGCCATCGGTTACAATATGACCGCGATCAAGTTTCACTTTTGTGCTTTCCAGACCAAGATTTTCACTATTACCAACAATCCCAATCGCCATAATCACACGCTCAGCCGTTAGCGACTGGGTTTTTCCGCCTTTCTCAATTGTGGCAGTCACCTCATGAGCGGTCTTTTTCAGCGACTGTAATTTCGCTGACGTTAAGATTGTCATGCCGCGCTTTTCAAACGCTTTATGGGCCATTGCTGATATTTCAGAATCCTCGGCATTCAAAATCCGGTCAAGTGCCTCAACAACTGTGACCTCCACGCCCATATCGCGGTAGAAGCTCGCAAACTCGATACCAATCGCACCAGATCCCACAACAATCAGTGATTTTGGCATTGTCTTTGGCACCATCGCCTCACGATAAGTGAGGATTTGCGTGCCGTCTGATTCCATACCTGGAATTTGCCGGGCCCGCGCCCCTGTGGCAATGATGACATGCGGCGCGCTTACTGTCTGCGCTGTCTTGCCAGTGACTGACACAAGGTGATTAGCACCGGATTTACCAGCCAGTTTCGCTGTGCCGTCAATAACGGTGACTTTATTCTTCTTTAACAAATGGGCGACACCGCCAGAAAGACGCGCTGCCACGCCACGAGAGCGTTCAACCACTTTTGGGAGATTGATTTTCACTTCACCCGTGATTTCAATGCCATAATCTTGCAAATGGTCGAGATTGTGACGCAATTCAGCCGCGCGCAATAGCGCTTTGGTTGGGATACAGCCCCAATTCAAGCAAATCCCGCCTAAATGCTCTTTCTCAATCACAGCGGCCTTCATGCCAAGCTGTGCTGCCCGAATAGCAGCAACATAACCACCAGGTCCGCCACCAATTACAATCAGATCAAATTTCTGTGTCTGTGTCATATGCGTCCCCTATTCCTACAGCAACATAGCCATAGGATTTTCAATCAATCCTTTGAAAACCTGCATCCATTGTGCGCCGAGTGCCCCATCAACAATGCGATGGTCAGCAGAGAGCGTTACTGACATCACAGTAGCCACCGCCAACTCTCCATTTTTGACAACAGGGCGCTGTTCACCGGCACCAACTGCGAGAATGGCGCCTTGTGGTGGATTGATTACAGCGGCAAATTCACGAATGCCGAACATGCCCAAATTCGAGATTGTAAATGTACCACCAGCATAGGCTGATGGTGGCAATGTGCCATCTCTGGCTTGGCTCGCAAGTTCCTTTGAGATTTGTGAAATCTCTGCCAAGCCTTTTGATTGTGCAGCTGGGATCACAGGCGTGACAAGCCCGCCATCCAAAGCAACGGCAATGCAAATATCAGCATCAGCAAAATAGCGGCACCCCTCATCTTCATAGGCGCCATTCACATCAGGCACTTGCATAAGCGCCTGCGCCGCGGCACGCACAATCATATCATTGACTGAAATTTTGACACCCTCAGGTGCCATGTCATTCATGGTTTTACGTGCGGCTAACAGATTATCAATTTCACAATCAACTGTCAGATAGAAGTGAGGCGCTGTCTGCTTAGAATGAGACAGACGCTCCGCAATCGTCCGACGCATAGCCGTATGAGGAACAAACCGCTCTTCATTGACGGCTGGCGCAGATACCGCAGCTGCGGCGGCAGATGGCGCTTGCTGCAAGGCTGCCTCTACATCTGCTTTGATAATCCGGCCATTTGGGCCTGTGCCACGCACACCCTCTAATGGTAGCTCATTTTGCGCAGCAATCCGCCTTGCCAAAGGACTTGCAAACAGGCGTGTAGCTGGAGCTTGTGTCGTAGCCGCTGGCACGGCTGGCATGGTTGGCGCTGATGGCGCGTCGGCCGCCGGTGCGGGTGCGGGTGCTGTTTCAGATGCGGCTGCCGTAGGCGCTTCATCTGGCACTGTCACAGAAGATACGTCTTCCCCCTCTTCTGCTAGGAGCGCAATCACTGCACCTACGGCAACATTTTGTGAACCTGCCTCAATGACAATTTTGGCCATCACCCCATCATCAACTGATTCCACTTCCATTGTGGCTTTATCTGTCTCAATTTCAGCGATGACATCGCCAGAGCGAACCTCATCACCTTCGGCAACAAGCCATTTGGCTAAGGTGCCTTCTGTCATTGTCGGCGACAAGGCTGGCATTTTAATGGTGATAGACATTAGCGGCCTCCCTCGCGATAGCAGGCTTTATGCACAGCTGTTAAAATGTCATCAATCTGTGGCAGAGCGAGTTTCTCTAGATTTTCTGCATAAGGCATCGGCACGTCTTTGCCAGTGACACGCTCAACAGGAGCATCTAGATAATCAAAACAATGTTCCATGATTTGCATAGCAATCTCAGAGGATACGCCAGCAAAAGGGAAGCCTTCTTCTGTACAGACGAGGTGATTTGTTTTGCGCACAGATGCCACAATCGTATCAATATCAAGAGGGCGGATTGTCCGTAAATCAATCACTTCCGCTGAGATACCTTGCGCGGCAAGTGCATCAGCGGCTTCTAGCGCACGACCAACCATGATTGAGAACGCCGTAATAGTGACATCCGTCCCCTCTCTCACAATCTTGGCTTTGCCAATTGGCACCGTCCAATCATCATGCTCTGGCACCTCGAACGATTGGCCATACATGACTTCATTTTCTAGGAAAATCACGGGATTAGGGTCGCGAATAGCTGATTTCAACAAGCCTTTCGCATCAGCGGCTGACCAAGGTGACACCACCTTCAAGCCTGGGCAATGGGCGTACCAGCTTGCATAACATTGTGAATGCTGCGCTGCGACGCGGCTAGCTGCGCCATTTGGGCCACGGAACACAATGGGACACCCCATCTGGCCTCCAGACATATATAACGTTTTTGCCGCAGAATTAATGATATGATCGATCGCCTGCATTGAGAAATTGAACGTCATAAACTCAATGACAGGACGCAAATCACCAAAAGCAGCCCCCACGCCCAAACCAGCAAACCCATGTTCCGTAATCGGCGTATCAATGACACGTTTTTCCGAAAATTCGTCAAGCAGCCCTTGGGTAACCTTATAGGCCCCTTGATATTCAGCCACTTCTTCACCCATGACAAACACACGCTCATCTTGGCGCATTTCTTCAGCCATAGCGTCACGCAATGCTTCTCGCACGGTTTGGGTCTTTGTAGGACCATCCCAATCAGCCTCAGCCATAATTTGGGCAGGACGAGGTGCTTCAACTGGCGCAGCTGGTGCTGGTGTTGCCACCGCCGCAGCCGGTGCTTCAGCAACAGCAACCGCCGCAGCGGCTGGCGCTTCATCAAAGCTCTCACCATCCTCTACAAGATGCGCAATCACTGTGCCAACAGCCACATTATCTGTTCCATCTGCCACAGTGATTTTTGCCATGACACCGTCATCAATCGCTTCAACTTCCATTGTCGCTTTATCTGTCTCAATTTCAGCGATGACATCGCCAGAGCGAACCTCATCACCTTCAGCCACTAACCATTTAGCAAGACGTCCCTCTGTCATTGTTGGAGACAAGGCCGGCATTTTAATTTCAATAGCCATCTCAAATTTCCTCTACATCACAAAGGTTAGGCAGTTTCGACAAGAATATCGGTGTAAAGCTCATCAGCAGCTGGCAAAGGAGAGGTCAGCGCAAAATCAGTAGCGTCAGTCACCACCTGCTTCACCTCTTTATCAATCACCTTCAAAGCGGATTCATCAATGCCTTCACGCACGAGCAGATCGCGTAATTGGTCAATGGGATCATGCTGTTTGCGCATAGAGTCCACTTCTTCTCTTGTGCGGTATTTCGCAGGGTCTGACATAGAATGACCACGATAACGATAGGTTTTCATCTCTAGGATGTAGGGACCTTTCCCTTCACGGCAATGGGCAAGAGCCACCTCGCCCGCCGCGCGCACAGCCAGAACATCCATGCCATCAACCTGCGCCCCAGGAATGCCATAGGCCTTACCTCTATCACATAGATCTTGACCAGCAGCAGCACGTGTTACAGCGGTACCCATACCATATTGATTATTTTCAATCACAAAGATGACAGGTAGCTTCCATAAAGCCGCCATATTAAACGTCTCGTAAACCTGGCCCTGATTGACAGCACCATCACCGAGATATGCCATATTCACTTTGCCATCATTATTATATTTATGGGCAAATGCGAGCCCCGCACCAATTGGCACCTGCGCCGCCACAATACCATGCCCGCCATAGAAATTCTTCTCGCGGCTAAACATATGCATTGAGCCGCCCTTACCCTTAGAGTAGCCACCTTCACGGCCGGTAAGCTCAGCCATCACACCGCCAGCATCCATACCACAAGCGAGCATATGGCCATGGTCACGATAGGATGTCACAATTGAATCACCGTCTTCAGCCACCGATTGCAAGCCAACCACAACAGCCTCTTGCCCGATATACAGATGACAAAAGCCGCCAATCTCGCCCATACCATAAAGCTGGCCTGCTTTTTCTTCGAACCTGCGAATGAGAAGCATGTCTTTATAAAGCTGTGTCAGCACATCTGTTTCTGGAAAATCATTGATTAGATGTTTGCCAGTTGCTGCTTTTGGCGGACGACCACGTTTCTTTGACTGATCGGCAGACGCTGAAGATGATTTTGCCATAACCATAATCCTGTTAAAATTCTAAATAGATGGAAGGAGACAAGCTACCCCTCTCCACCACCTACAGGATATAGGTCGTAAATAGATTTCTACAACATTTTTATTGTATTGATTTTATTGATTTTTTCTTGTTTAAACCAATTTTTGGTTAAAACAGAAAAAGTCTTAAAATTTCAATTTTGAGATATCAATTGAAATAATGACATCATCTTCATTATAGAGGCCCAATTCCGCGCGTGCTGTCTCAGCCAGGATATCACTATCAACCTGATCAGAGCGCATCAAAGCAATGCGATGAGACAGAACGGCATTTTCCTTTTGCAATTCCGCTAATTCTTCACGTGCCATGATAATTTGACGATCAAGCGCCTGTCGCGCGACAAGACCTCTGTCACCAACGAAAGTGTGAAATCCAAAAAACAGGGTAATGACGCCCACAGCTAACACGCCTGTGAAAGCGGATAATCCGCGCCAAGATGAAGAACTCGACCCTAATGTGACTCTTGCCATAATATTCGCACCATAGTTGATCTTATGGCCAGTGAATCAAAAGCCGATTCGCAGGTCAAGAAAAAAAGCGCGAATCGGCTAATATAGTGTATTTTTAGGAGGAAGGCTGCCCAAATTACCGGAGAATAGACGTCCCACCATAGGCAGCGTTCAAACCAAGCTCTTCCTCAATACGCAAGAGTTGGTTGTATTTTGCTAGTCTATCTGAGCGTGATAGCGCCCCTGTTTTAATCTGACCGGCATTTGTTGCCACAGACAAATCAGCGATAAAGCTATCTTCTGTCTCGCCGGAGCGATGAGAGATAATGACACCAAAGCCTGCCTTCTGTGCTAGCGAGATAGCCTGCATCGTCTCTGTCAAAGTGCCAATCTGGTTAACCTTAATCAAAATGGCGTTCCCTGCTTTTTGCTCAATCCCTTTTGCTAAACGCTCAGGATTGGTGACGAACAAATCATCACCAACAATTTGGACATGCGAGCCAACTTTGGCAGTTAGCGCCTCAAATCCTGCCCAATCATCTTCATCTAGCGGATCTTCAATCGATTTAATCGGGAATTTTCCACAGAGATCTGCCCATACATCAATCATCTCTTGCGATGAAAGAGTGCGCCCTTCCCCTGCCAGATGATAGCTACCATCCTGGCAAAACTCTGTTGCCGCCGCATCAAGAGCGATGACCACGTCTTCGCCTAACTTATAATTTTTGGCTTCAACGGCTTTCGCAACAAATGAAAGCGCTTCATCCATGCTTGAGATTGCTGGTGCAAAGCCACCTTCATCACCAACTGCTGTGGAATAGCCTGCATCTGAGAGAAGTGACTTTAATTGGTGGAATATTTCTGTCCCCATGCGAAGCCCGTCAGTAAATGTATCAGCTCCCACAGGCATAATCATAAATTCTTGAATATCTAGCGCGTTATCCGCATGCGCCCCGCCATTCAGGATATTCATCATAGGTACAGGCAACTGGTTGGCATGAATGCCGCCCAAATAGCGCCATAGCGGCATCGCACAGCTATCGGCTGCAGCTCTTGCTGTTGCCAAGCTGACACCGAGAATTGCATTGGCGCCAAGACGGCCTTTATTGTCTGTACCATCAAGCGCAATCAGATCACGATCAAGACCCTCTTGGTCAAAGGCATCCGCGCCAGAAAGCGCATCATAAATTTCGGTATTGACGGCATCAATAGCACCCTGCACCGATTTACCATTATAGATATCTTTGTCGCCATCACGACGCTCTACCGCCTCATATGCGCCAGTAGACGCCCCAGAGGGCACAGCTGCACGCCCGACAGATCCATCATCTAGCATGACATCAACCTCAACCGTAGGATTTCCTCTTGAATCAAGGATTTGACGGGCGTGAATATCAAGAATGGATGACATGAAGAAATCTCCTTATTTGTCCCAAGGTTTTTATAGATTAAGCGGCACCATGCGCTGCTTGCGCAATCGCTGCTAAATGCATCAATAAAGCAGGTAATTCCGATAATGGCACCATATTCGGTCCATCTGATGGCGCGTTATCCGGATCTTCATGTGTTTCAATGAATAAGCCAGCTACACCAACCGCTACAGCGGCTCGGGCTAGCACGGGCACAAATTCACGCTGACCACCAGAAGCACCACCAAGGCCACCTGGCTGCTGCACAGAGTGAGTGGCATCAAAAATCACAGGATAACCAGTCTCTGCCATTTGCGGTAGTGAGCGCATATCAGACACAAGGGTATTATAGCCAAAGCTTGTACCGCGCTCAGTTAGCAAAATGCGCTCATTACCAGCCTGTGCAATTTTAGCCGCAACATGTGTCATATCCCAAGGTGCAAGGAATTGCCCTTTTTTGACATTGATCACCGCCCCCGTCTTAGCCGCCGCGACCAACAGATCGGTCTGGCGGCATAAAAAGGCGGGGATTTGCAAAATATCAACTTGTTCAGCGACAGGCGCACATTGCGCTTCATTATGAATATCAGTCAAAACAGGACAGCCAAATTCTGATTTGACACGTGCCAGAATACCAATCCCCTCTTCAAGGCCAACACCCCGTTTGGCAGAGGCAGATGTCCGGTTTGCCTTATCAAAAGATGATTTATAAATGGCTTTCATACCTGCTGCATTAGCAGCCTTCATAATTGCTTCAGCATGGCGCAGCGCGTGATCCAACCCTTCAATCTGGCAGGGGCCTGCAATCAGCGTCAAAGCGCTGTGAGAGCCAATGGCAATGTCTCCAACTGTGACCGGTTTCATCTTGTCACCTCATTCATAGATAATTAGTACGAGCCTCCAAGGGAGGTTAGTCAAAAAGCGCGTCTATAGCTCTTAGACTAAACGCGAGCGTTCTTTTGCAGCGTTAACAAACCCTGAGAATAAGGGATGCGGCTCAAAAGGACGCGACTTTAATTCAGGATGAAACTGAACGGCAATAAAGAACGGATGATCGGGACGCTCAACGATTTCAGGCAAACCACCATCTGGTGACAACCCTGTAATCTGAAGCCCTGCCTCAGCCAACATATCCTTATAGCCCACATTCACCTCATAGCGATGACGATGACGCTCCGAAATATCTTGGGATCCATAAACCTGATGGGCCAATGAGCCTTCTTCAAGAACACATTGATAGGCTCCTAGCCTCATTGTGCCGCCAAGGTCACTCTCGCTATTGCGCGTTTGAACTTCATTGCCGACATTCCATTCGGTCATCAAGCCCACTAACGGGTTATCAGCTGGCCCAAATTCAGAGGAGGTAGCTTGCGCATCACCAGCAATGTTGCGTGCTGATTCCAAAACCGCCATCTGCATGCCAAAACAAATCCCGAGATAAGGTACCTTATGCTCTCTGGCGAATTGAATGGCGCGGATTTTACCAGCTGAGCCGCGCTCACCAAAGCCACCTGGAACCAAAATCGCATCTACAGATGACAGATGTTCTGAAATGACCGCATCATCATCAGTTTCCAACAACTCTGAATCGAGCCAAGTGAGCTTCACACGTTGACGATTAGCAATGCCACCATGTGCTAATGCTTCGCTGAGCGATTTATAGGAATCTTGGAGTGAAACATATTTGCCCACAATGGCAATAGTAACCTCACCCTCCGGATTATTGATAGCATGGTTAATATCCTGCCATCGTGATAAATCAGGCGCTTTATCTTCAAGACCAAAATGACGGCAAATCTCTGTATCAAGACCTTGCTCATGATAGGCAAGTGGCACTTCATAGATATTTGAGACATCATTTGCCAAAATAACCGCTTCGCCACGCACATTACAGAACAACCCAATCTTACCACGTTGCTCATCTGGCAATTCATGCTCGGTCCGGCAGAGAAGCACATCAGGCTGGATACCAACAGACTGCAATTCTTTCACTGAGTGCTGCGTTGGCTTTGTCTTCAACTCGCCAGCTGCCTTGATATACGGCAAAAGAGTCACATGCACGAAACAGCTTGCCTCGCGTCCCAACTCATTCCCTAATTGGCGAATAGCTTCTAGGAAAGGCAGTGATTCAATGTCACCAACCGTCCCGCCGATTTCACACAACACAAAATCTTCGTCATCCAGATTGGCTTTGACAAAGGCTTTAATTGCGTCTGTCACATGAGGGATCACCTGAATAGTGGCTCCCAAATAGTCGCCCCGTCTTTCTTTCGCCAATACATCAGAGTAAATACGGCCAGTGGTGACATTGTCAGTGCGCCTGTTACCAACACCTGTAAAGCGCTCATAATGCCCTAGATCAAGATCTGTCTCTGCCCCATCATCTGTGACGAACACCTCACCATGTTGCGTTGGTGACATTGTGCCGGGGTCAACATTCAAATAGGGATCAAGCTTACGCAAACGAACCTTATAACCACGTGCTTGCAACAAGGCGCCAAGCGCAGCTGACCCTAGGCCTTTACCGAGAGAAGAGACAACACCGCCTGTGATGAAGATAAAACGGGTCACTGGCACCGCTCCTTAGAAGTGAAGTCGATGTCTGAAAGCCGGTTTTTCATCATGATTATTGCCCTGTTGGTACAGCTGGTGCGGCTGGCGCCTGTTCTGAAGACACAGCAGGTGTTGAGTTTAACACCTCATCGACGATTGATGTTGGCTTTGTGCCCGCCCCTGCTAAGATCGCAAGGCCAATTGACGTTAGGAAAAAACATGTAGCCAGAACGGCCGTTGCTTTTGTCAAAAGATTAGCGGTACCGCGGGCTGTCATAAAGCCGCCACCAGCGCCGCCACCGCCGCCAATACCCAAACCGCCGCCTTCATTGCGCTGCAGCAATACTAACCCGACAAGCGCGAGTGCGATGAGTGTATGAATGGTCAATAAAACGGTTTGCATGCTAATTCTGCCTTATCTTTTAACGAGGGATGTTCTATCCTAAAGTGGGCCCTTTGGACAAGTAAAAAATCAATCTGTCTATTCACTTACAACGCTGGCAATTCTGACTAGCATGTCTATGACTGAAGAGCTTTGGCATGGCCTGCGATGGCGCGCATTTCATCAATTTTAAGGCCAGCGCCACCAATCAGTGCGCCATTGACATCTGGCAGTGATAAAATTTGAGCGGCATTCCCGGCATTGACTGACCCGCCATATAACAAAGGCGGCACTTTTGGCGCCCCACAATGCGCCACCACATGCTCCGCCATGGCATGATGCATCGCCTGAATATCGTCAGGGCTTGCCACCTCACCTGTGCCAATCGCCCAGATTGGCTCATAGGCAATAATGACTGATTCCCATTTTGTTACATTGTGCAAAGCGGCAGAGAGTTGCTGGGTTACAATGTCTTCTGCCCGTCCCGCTTTTCTATCCTCAAGTGCTTCCCCTACACATAGAATGACGGTCAGGCCAGCTTCATGTGCCGCGTGAAGTTGAGCCGCAACCTGCTCATCACTCTCAGTATGATTTTGGCGACGCTCTGAATGACCCGCAATCACGTAAGATGCACCTGCAGATTGTAACATTTTTGCGCTGATATCGCCTGTGTGCGCTCCAAATCCAGCGGGGTGACTAGATTGCCCACCCCAGCTGAGCGCACTGTCGTCACAGGCCTGTTGCAGCATCATTCCATAAAGTGCCGGTGGACATACAATAAAAGACACATCATGCGCCTCAAATTCATCAGCTAAGTCGCGATAGGCATCAGCTAGCTGTTTTGCGTCTGTTGCCGTTAAATTCATCTTCCAATTCGCCGCAAGCTGGAGCGTCATATTTCCTCATCCTTTGTGTCAAAAAAGGCCTAAAATAAGGGTGATTTGCGTACGTTGCTCTTATAGCATGATATTTTTCAACTTTATAGCGCCATTAGCCATTGAATTTTGCCAGAGTTGCTATGTATAGTGGCCTCTGATTAATGCCCAAAATGTCAGAGAGTTATCATTATGTTACGATCCATGCGCGAAGGCGCTAAATCCCCAATCATGAAAGCATTCCTCATATTTCTAGCGGGGGGCTTTGCATTATGGGGCATTGGCGATATCACATCCGGATCATTTGGCGCTGGCAGCAAAGCCGTTAGCGCTGGTGATAAATCAATCTCAACAACTGAAGCTGCGATTGAATTTGACAGAGCGCGCCGTAACCTAGCGCCAGGCCTCAGCATTGGTGAAGCATTACAAACACCTATTATGGATGAAGTGATGGGCGCCTTAGCGCGCAAAGTCTTATTCTCTGCCGAAGCTGACAGATTAGGACTTACCGTCACAAGAGAGATGCAGACCAAAGCGATCCGTGACGAACGCGCTTTCCAAGATGAATTTGGTAGCTTCGCAGAAGGTCGCTTTTTGCAGACATTGCAACAGCTTGGTTACAGTGAAGAAGATTATTTGACACGGTTAACAGAGACATTAGAACGCGACCAAATTATGGGCGCTGTGTCAGCCGCGGCTTTATATCCCTTCTATGCCGCTAAGACATTAGCCGCTTATCAATTAGAAGAACGCGCCATCGCATATCAGAGCTTTGCTGTTGATGCCTCAGCTGTCGCAGCGCCGTCAGATGCCGTTCTCAGCAGCTATTATAGCGAAAATCAAAGCAGCTATGACGCGCCTCTTCTGCGTCAATTTGATGCTATTATTCTTGACCCAGAACAATTAGAGGCAGACATCACAATTTCTGATGCTGCGCTTCAGGATAGTTTTGAGCTGCGTCGTGATGAGTTTATCACACCCGAAACGCGCCGCCTGAGCCAAATGGTATTTGATAGCCAGCAAGCCGCTGAAGACGCGCTTTCTGACCTTTCATCTGGCAAAGAGTTTGCCATTGTAGCTGCCGACCGTCTTGGTTGGACTACCGATGATATTGCGCTTGGCACATTACGCCAAGACGCCTTAGCCTCCGATTTGGCGGACGCTGCTTTTGCAGCCAATGAAGGTGATGTTGTTGGCCCCATTGAAACCGCCTTTGGGTTTCATATCCTTGCCGTTGATGAGGTGATTGCTGGCGGCGATGCGAGCTTTGCCGATGTGAAAGACGCTTTAGCCGCAACATTACGAGCTGAGCAAGCGCTTGACCTTGTTTATGAGCGCGCCAATGCTTTAGAAGATGAATTGGGCAGTGGTGCATCTCTGTCCGAGGCTGCCTCTGCCGTGGGTGCAACCGTCACATCACTTGCTCCTATTGACGCAAATGGCCTAACGATTGATGGCACAGCATCAGATGACGATATCGCGTCTGACAGCAACTTCCTCGCTATTGCTTGGGATTTGCAAGAAGATGAAATCTCAGTGCTTGGCGAGACAGGTGAAGCGACCTTCTTTGTGATGCAGTTACTATCTGAGACAGAGCCTACATCGCGCCCCCTTGCCGAGGTAAAGGATCGTGTGATTGCTGATTATCAGTTGGAAACGGCCATTAAGGCCGCAAAGACAGAAGCAGATGCCGCTCTGGCTTCTGGCCAAATTGGCGAAAATGCTGAAACAGCGACTATTCAACGCTCAGGCATTGGTCTTGACCATCCTGCTGCAAATTTGATGGCAACCAATGCGTTTGGCATTGATACCAATGAGTTTGTGATTGTGGAGACAGGCGAAGACGCCCTTCTCATTCAAGTGACAGACATTATCAGCGCGTCGGATGAGCAGACAGATGCGCTTGCCCGGCAACTAACAAGTTCACTAGCCCGCACAATCCAGTCTGATTGGCAAGCTGCCATGGCGTTATCTCTCTCAGAAGATTTTGACCTTACAATGAATCAAGAGGCTGTTCGGACATTACTTGTCGGGGCAGTTCAGTAAAGGCGACGTTATGGGTGAACAGACACCTTTTGCACATGATGACCGCGGGCTGTGCCAGCATCATTATGAAAATGGTCATAATCAGATAATCTTTAAGACCTATGTGTCTGACACTCAGACAGCGGTAGGGGCGATGATGAAATTATCATCTTCCCACCCCTATGCGTGCCTCCTTGAATCTGTTGAAGGAGGAGAGGTCAGAGGCCGCTTCTCTGTGATTGCTATCAAACCAGATGTTATTTGGCGCTCTTATGGCCAGATAGTAGAAATCAATCGGTCACCTGATTTGGATATCTCCGCCTTTTCGCGTGATGAGACTGATCCGCTTAGCTCATTACGTGCTTTGATAGCTGAGGGCACAATGCCAGATACAGCACCGCTTCCGCCTATGGCAGCGGGGTTATTTGGCTATTTTGGCTATGATATGATCCGCCATTCAGAGGCGATCCCAGATGCAAATGACAAACCATTTGCGAGCTATGATTCTGTGTGGATGCGTCCGTCAGTTGTGGCCATTTTTGACAGATTGAAAGATACCGTGACCTTGGCAACGCAAATCAGACCACATTCTGATATGACAGCAGATGCTGCTTTTGATGCGGCACAAGACCGTTTGCAAGATGCTAGAGCGCAGCTTGATAAGGCGCTCCCTGAAACACCACAAGGTGAACCAGACCATATCGAAGCCGAGCCACAGCGCAATATCCTGCCAGAGGCTTATAGACACATGGTGCGTAAAGCGAAATCCTATATTGTGAAAGGGGATATTTTCCAAGTGGTGCTGTCTCAGCGCTTCTCAATCCCATTTCAGTTGCCGGCCATGTCTCTTTATCGCTCATTGCGGCGTTTGAACCCCTCACCCTTCTTATTTTATTTCGCATTGGATGATATCTCAGTTGTAGGCTCAAGCCCTGAAATCCTTGTTAGATTACGTGATGGCGAGGTAACCGTGCGTCCCATCGCTGGCACACGCAAAAGAGGCGCCACCCCCGAAGAAGATGCTGCCAATGCGGCAGACTTGCTAGCAGATGTGAAAGAACGTGCTGAACATCTTATGTTGCTTGATTTAGGGCGCAATGATGTGGGCCGCGTCTCTCAACCAGGGACAGTGCGCGTGATCTCTGACTATGTCATTGAATATTACAGCCATGTGATGCACATCGCCTCTGAAGTCAGAGGCCAAATCCGTGACGGCTTTGATGCGATTGATGCAATGCTAGCTGGTTTTCCCGCTGGCACAGTATCAGGCTCACCGAAGATCAGAGCCATGGAAATCATTGACGAGCTTGAACCAGACAAACGCGGCATCTATGCTGGGGCATTAGGCTATATTGGGGTCAGCGGTGACCTTGATACTTGTATCGCTTTGCGCACAGCCGTAATTAAAGACGATATGATGCATATTCAAGCAGGTGCCGGTATTGTTTATGATAGTGATGAGCAAAGCGAGCTTGAAGAATGCGAGAATAAGGCAAGAGCCTTACTACGGGCGGCCAGCGATGCGCTTCGCTTCGGTCATTAAATTTATCAAAATCTCATCGCTTTTCAGCTTAGTCTATTTAAGCCCCTCTTCTTCTATGGCAGAGATCTCACTTGAGAGCCTTGGCCCACAAAGTGCGATGGCGGAGCAAGGCGCCATTTGTGCGAGCTTTTCCGCGCTCATGGAACATCAGAGCCTATTAAATGAAGATCTAGGGCAATTATGGACTGAGAGACGCAAATTCTCTGGCGCCATCATCCGCCGTGCTGTTGAACTAAATGGACAAGAGACACCAACCGGAGAGGCCATTGATGCCCTTATCACAAGCTACACCGATTGGATGGTATTAACCCTGACAACCAAAGAGGATGGCGCCAGTCTGTCGGACTATCAAGCTGATTTACAGAACCTCATTCGAACCAATTGTGGCAGCTTATATATCCAAGCGGATAAAGCCATCCTACGCCGCTTTCCCAATCTAGCTTATTTGGTAGAGGGGGCAGAGGCTGCGACTGCGTCTGAAGCGCTGGCCAATCAAGCCGCAGATGATAAACTCGCAAAGCAAACAGAGACTTTGCTCCGTAAAAATATTGAGTTAAATCAACAGCTCGCCAGCTTAAAAACTGATTTAGCGCAAGCCCAACAGGCGCTGGCAAATGCTGAGGCAACTAGCAAATCACAGCTTTCAAATGAGGCCGAACGTGTCAGTGATAGCGCAACAAATATTGCCATCGCCGCACCAGCCCCTCGCCCTGATATTAGGCCAACCGCCAAACCTCAGAAAAAGGTAAAACCAACAGCGACGCCTTCAGGAAATGATGCAGCTGATGCCTCCCCTTTCTTTGCACAGCTTGGGTCATATTCTAGTAATGACGTGGCGCAAGATGCGCAAACAGACCTCTTGGCGCGCTTTCCGGACCTGTTCAAAACCTTATCGCTTAGCATTCACAAACATCAATTTGCATCAGGCAAAATATTTTATCGACTGACAACCAATCATATCGATCGGCAAACTGTGACCAACCTTTGTGATGAATTATGGGAGGCACGATTGGGTTGTTTAATTAAAATGAAAGTTGAATAGCATCAGCAACTAGACAGATAACTTAGTTCTGATAAAGTTCCATGAACGACATAGTGGAGGGGTGTATCGTGAAACAATTTGTAATGGCCGCTATTATTTGTCTGGCTTTACCCACAGCAGCTATCGCACAGGAAGAGAAAAAAGGATTTTGGGCAAGCCTCGTGCCTGATAATTCATCGGCGGTAAAGGTCATCGGGGCTGGCAAAGATTTCTTTGGCCAATTATTCACAGATACAGCAGATACAGGCAAAGTCCTCCTCAATAAAGGCAAAGAGATGATTGATGCCACTGGTGAGACTATTAAATCTGTTACTGACGGCGAATAACATCGCCTTCATATCAATTTAGAAAGCGCAGCTTTATGGATTTTGCGGCGATCATCTCTTTTACGCTTTTTGCATTTATTGCTGCTTTCACTCCAGGCCCCAACAACCTCATGCTAGCGGCCTCTGGTGCAAATTACGGCATTCGTCAAACGCTGCCTCATATGTGGGGCATTACCATTGGATTTTTAGCGCTCGTTCTGGCGGGCGGCCTTGGACTAACCAGTCTGTTCATTGCGTTTCCTGAAATCTATCATGTTATGCGTATCGCGGCGCTTGGCTTTTTATTTTATGTCGCATGGAAAATCGCTGGGGCAGGCCCCATCACAGAAGCCAGTAGTGCCAAGCCCATGAGTTTCACCGCTGCGTTTCTCTTTCAATGGGTCAATCCCAAAGGCACTTCTGTTGTTTTGAGTGCCATCACCGCCTATATCGGCGCAGGAGATACACTTTTTCGTGACCTGACTATCATCATCATCATTTTTGGAATTGCGACCTTTCTTAGCACAGTTGCTTGGGCTGGTTTAGGCAAGATAATTGGTCGTTATTTGCGAAATGATCAGGTGCGTAAACGCTTTAATTACAGCATGGCAGCCATTCTTGTTATCGCCTTAATCCCTGTTATCTTCAGCACCTAAACCGCTCACATCTTTCATCGTATATAGGGTGAAAGGTAATAATAATGATACGTTTTCTGATTTTATCCGTCGGCGTCTTTGGTGTTCTGTCAGCTGCGCAAGCTGAGACAATAAGGGGCGGCATGGATTGCCGCATCAAGGCTCAAAGCTACCTAACCATAAATAACGAGGGCGTCACGCAATCAGATGGACGCCCGCAAGGTGACCCTACAGATAGTAAATTACGCCTGCGGTATGAGATTGCCCGGGCAAACGCAACACACCCCTTTCGCTTCAAAGTGGAACTAAGCCGCTTTGATATCTATTTCGATGCCACCTATCGCCCAAATGCAATAGAAACCACAAAACAGGGATGGCAGGCGCGCAATCAAACAGGTGAAATTGCCGCCTCTTTCGCCACTAATGCCATCACCCTCGCATCGCAAGGGCGTCAGCTTCTTTTGGAGAAGCAGCCAGATAATCGCTGGATTGGCTATTATACTGCTAACCAGCATATGCAGAGCCGGCACATCCTCCACCATATGGGATTAAGCTGCACACATCCTAGGAATGCGATTCCAAAAATTACCGACGCGTTAATTAATTAAAGTGACAGTCTGACGACAAAAGGATAGCCTCTCTCTTACCCTTAAGGAGGATCTTATGTGTTTATCTCGACGTCATTTTACCGCCCTTTGTGGTGCGGCGTGCCTCTTACCTCATCAGGTATTAAGTGAAAAAACACCTCTTGCCACATTGCATGGGGCTTTGGATATTGAGGCCTTTAAGGCCAAGCAATCCTTGCGGATATCAGCCCAAAAGGACCAAACAGTCTTTACAACTGGTAAAGATGCCTTTTTGGTAGATGAGGCATTTGAAGCAGAGATTACCATTGAAGATGGCGGGCTAACAAAATCATTAGCCCTCATATCAGGCCAAGTATTAGCTGTCTTTGAGCCGCGTGAAAATCGTCAAAGCGACCTTCTCCTGCCCAATGCGACAGGTTCTATTCGCGGCACAGGTTTTTTCTCGTCAGTAAGCGATGATCATGAGTTCGACTATTTATGTTGCTGTTATGGTGAGATTGACATTGCAACAAAGATAAACAACAACACAAAAACCCTTATGACCAACTATCACAATGCGGTGACTATCAGTGATGGCGGCCAATTTGGCAAATCACCCTTTGGCAGACCCTATCAGCATTTTGATGATGAACTTGTGATGCTTGAAAGCCAACTAGAACGGCGCCCCCATTGGCAACTGCCTAATGATATTATGAAATTTTTGGCACCCCACAAGCTTCCTCTTTAGGGTTTCAATTTAGAGATATGTAAATTCAGTGCTTTTGTGGATAAAATCGTCTCTGCACAAAAACAAATCATAGCAAAAACCAGCATAGCAATCGCTGCTGTCAGGCCAACATGCGCATATTGTTGGTCAGACATACTCACAGCATAGAGCGCTAATAGATTTGAGATAAAGGCAAGACCCGCAAAGAAGAGCGCTGCCTTCACTAGAAAAATGCGACGCTTCAGAATTAATATTTCATCAGTAATGATATCCTTCGCCCAAAAGACAGACCCGCCCTTCTCCATCTGAGCTGAGAGGTCGCGCATCAATCCAGCAATGCTAACATAGCGAAAATTAAGGGCTGCAATAGCAAGCGGTACCGCTGGAAAAAGGGCAAAGACAGAGTCAGCAATCATAGTTTGTCATTCTGTATCATCGGCACTCATAGCCCCTCTAATAAGCGGATAAATCAACACCAGCGGCAGGATGGGCGGTGGTGGCAGGGTCAATAGACCCATCTGCGACCCCTGCCTCATAAGCAGCCACAGCCGCATCTAGCTCCGATGAGGCCTGCTCTACGGCTTCATTGATGGCTGCCGATTCAATGAGAGCGTCAATACCGCCCTCAACCTCCAAGATACCAGCATCTACCGCAGCTTGAATATCATCGAGAGACACCTCTTCGCCAGCCGCTTCAGCCGCGGCGACAGCGGCATCAAAATCTGCTGCAGCAGAGGCAAATTCGGCATTCTCAATTAGCGTTTGAGCTTGCGTATCAAGTTGCTCAACATCTTCCGCATCAGCCAAATTGATAGTCTCACCGCCCGTCATAATAGCAGAAATGATGATTTCCTTGACCGTCTCTTTTGATTTTCCAGCCAAATCGGTAAGTGGCACAAATGTCACTTTGCCATTCACCTCAATGAATAGGTTCCGTCCCACAACGCCTGACCCTTTCAGGTTAGCAGCATTTTCCGGAGACGCGCCCGTGTAGATATTACCATCTTGCCCTATCACCTCGCCTGATTTCAAGGTCAAGGCCACAGCTGGTGCAGAATAGATGATACCTAGGGTTGCGAGCGACAATGTAATATCACGGAACATAAGAACTCTCCCAATAATTCTGTATGAATTAGATGTAATTTAGTTTTGATAGAACTTCAACATCATCCCTGTGCCGATTATAGAAATCGCCCTGGTTGGCGCAACCGGATGCCCTCATATTTCTTGCCTTCACGAAGCTCAAAGCGCAGCAGTAACTTATTGAGGATAATATGCAATATGATCGCAGCCATGGGTACGCCAATACCAAAAATGGCGAATTCATAATAATTGCCATGGCTAAAGAGCTGGTAGCTCGCGACATGCAAAATAACAGCGATCATATAGAGTAAAAACACGCTGATACGGCGGAAAAGCGTTACATAGGCACGGAATAAGTCATACATACAAGACGTCCACTCTCACACATTCTTAATGTAAAAATCTAATTTAATGTTAATTTTTGCTCAAGATTTTTCTCGTTGCACCTCACTTAAACCTGTGCGAAGCACTAGACAGCACAATTTGCGAGAGGCGAAATCATGATAAGCAATCGGACAATTAACCTAATTGGGTGGGTGTTATTTATCATCTCTGCTATTGGCTTCTGTATTGCCAGCATCGGCAGTTTTTGGGGTATGTTTGGCAGCGTCTTTTTTCTGGTTGCTTGCCTCGTGTTCCTCATCCCGTTCTTTCGCAAAGATGACGAAACAAGCTAACGCCTATCCGCAACAGCTCCCCTTACGCAGAGATATCCCCTGCTGCCAATAGGGCCTTGAGGTCTGAATTGCCCCCAATCAGCTTTTGATTAATGAAAATCATGGGAAATGTTGGGAACCCTGTCCACATTTTGAGGGCTAATCTCTGCCGCCATGCACTGGTGTAGCTGCCATATTCAAGATAGGTGAATGACAGCCCTGCTTTGGTCAAATTCTGGCGGGCTTTGCGCACAGAGCCATTATAACGCATACCGACGACGACAATAGACTCGCGCGCGACGACCTCTGCAACCTCTGTCACAATATCCTGATGAAATTGTGAGACCTGGTCTCTGATGGCGGTGTGGATAGCGTCAGCGGCTAACATTTTGCGCATGGGTGGCCCCCAATCATATATGGTCTTATCGCTTAGGCCATTGCTAGCTGAAACTGAGGTCCCCGTCTATCATCAAGGGGTATTTATTTAGAAATAGGCAGCAAAGCTACTACATCCCGACCTTAAGCTGTTTGCAAGACCTCATTATGGGCACAATAAACTCTATTTCAGCCGCAATCTATCGGCAGATGAACCCACTTCCTGTCAAAACATGAGATTGAGGCTATTTTTGTCTATCATTCTTGATAATATCCATAATATCATTATCGACGGCCTTTGGAACATCATGC
>CALEYP010000021.1 GCA_937924895.1 uncultured Alphaproteobacteria bacterium | reverse complement strand
AGCAGAGCAAATCCAAGGCCGTAAAGGCAATGATAATATCTATGGTGGCGAGGGTAATGACTTCCTTCGTGGTAATCAGAATAATGACTTCCTATTTGGTGGGGCAGGGAATGACACTCTTTGGGGTGACAAAGATAATGACTACCTCATCGGGGGCAAGGGCGCTGATAAGTTAGATGGTGGCTCAGGTAAACAAGATACGGCAAGTTATCAAGGTAGTGATGCTGGCGTATCAGTTGACCTTGGCGGTCGTAGCGCAGAAGGCGGCGATGCGACAGGTGACCAGCTATGGAATATCGAGAATTTGTCAGGTTCTGATTTTGCCGATACGCTGCGTGGTGATGCTGGTAATAACCGTATCTGGGGTCAAGATGGTGATGATGTCTTTATCGGGACCGCTGGCCAGGACTGGTATCATGGCGGTGAAGGGGCTGATACAATCTCGTATCAGGATGCCACACAATCAATCACAGTTGATTTGTCACCTTTGGACCGCTCACCTTATGCATCTACAAAGTTTGGTGAAGAGGCAGGTGCGGCAGCTGCTGATATTGTCCGCTCAGTTGAAAATGTCACAGGTACGGACTTTGCTGATGTGATTGCCGGTAATAAAGAAGCCAATATCTTACATGGCGGCAAAGGCAATGATGAGCTGTCAGGCGGCGCAGGTGATGATGTCCTCATCGGTGGTGCGGGGAAAGACACGCTAACTGGTGGTGAGGGCGCTGATGTCTTCGTGATTGATGCGACCCCGAAGCAGTCAAGTTTTGATGTGATTACAGATTTTGACCTAGCGGTTGATAAGTTACGCATTGAATTAGAGGGCGAGGCTGATTTTGCCAATCGTCGTGATTTCTTCGATAACACAAATTATAGTTCATTCTCTCATGATTATGACAATGATGGTGATGTTGAAACGGTGCTCTTATACCAGGCTGAAAATGGCGGTTATGATATGGTGCTCGCTTTCGAAGATTTGGATGGCAGTTTGACACTGAACAATTTCGAATTTGTCTAAGGTCATGGGTTTGAAACCATCCAAATGGGGAAAGGGCTCTCTTTGTGAGGGCCCTTTTTTCATAAATTTTATTGCGAATGATTTGCAATCGCAACAATATCCCTCTATAGATAGCACAGACTTAATCGAGATTTGTTGAGGATATAAAAATGATTCGTGCAATGTTGATGGTTTGTGCCCTTTGTGTGCTGTCACCCTTTGCGACTGTGGCAGGTGAGGTGAATATCTACTCGCATCGTCAGCAATTTTTGTTACAACCTTTCTTGGATCAATTTACCGAACAGACAGGTATTACAACGAATGTTGTCTTTGCCTCAAAAGGTCTTGCACAGCGCCTCGAAGCAGAGGGGGCAGCAAGCCCCGCAGACCTTATTTTGACGGTAGATATTAGCCGCTTATCTGATTATGCGGATCGCGGGTTGTTCCAGCCGATTGACTCAGAGATTTTAAACACCCAGATCCCAGCTCATTTACGCTCTGATGATAATATCTGGTTTGGTTTGTCAAAGCGGGCGCGGATTATCGCTGTGTCACAGGACCGTGTGGCAGAGGGTGAGATTACACGTATCGAAGATTTGGCAGACCCGAAATGGCAAGGGCGCGTCTGCACGCGTAAAGGCAGCCATGTCTATAATCGCGCATTACTGGCGTCTCTTATAGCGCATCACGGAGAAGCAGAGGCAACGAACTGGGCCACAGCATTAGTCAATAATTTAGCGCGCCGTCCGCAAGGTAATGATCGCGCGCAGGCCAAAGCTATTTATGCAGGTGAATGTGATGTGGCGATTATGAATCATTATTATTATGGCAAAATGCTAACCGCGGAAGAGACAGAGCAACAGGAATGGGCCTCAGCTATCCGTCTCGTTTTTCCAAATCAGCAAGATAGAGGCGCACATATCAATATATCTGGCGGCGGTGTTGCGAAATACGCACCTAATAAAGAGAATGCTGTGAAATTGCTGGAATTCCTTACCTCTCAAGCCGCGCAACAACTTTATGGTGAGGTAAATTACGAATATCCTGTGGTTGAGTCTGTCCCAATGGCACAAGCGCTTTCACTATGGGGGCAATTCAAAGCAGATAGCCTGCCGATTGAAGCCTTGGCAGAAAATGCAAGCAAAGCACAAATGATCATCAATCAAACAGGCTGGTAATACCTACCCCATAGGAAATACAGCGCTAGCAGATTAGGGGGGCACTCTGCTACACTCTGCGACATGAATGATGATGTGTTACAACAGGCCATACCTCTGGCTGAGAGATTGCGCCCCCAAAGCTTAGATGAGTTTTTTGGCCAGCCAGCTCTCTTATCGCTAGATGAGGCAAGCCTCACCACTGGCTCACTCATTCTATGGGGGCCGCCTGGCACGGGAAAGACAACTTTTGCTCATCTTGTGGGGCGGCAGGCTGGCGATCATTTTGAAACATTGTCAGCTGTCTTAGATGGGCTTGCCGATGTCAGGCGCCTTTTTGCAGCCGCAGAGGAGCGTTTTGCACGTGGTCAGCGCACTCTCATTTTCATTGATGAAATACATCGCTTCAATAAAGCACAGCAAGATGCGCTTTTGCCTGCCATTGAAAAAGGGACGGTCAGGCTCATTGGGGCGACCACAGAAAACCCGTCTTTTGCCTTAAATGCCGCGCTCCTATCTCGGGTTCAGATTTTATCTTTGACCTTGCTAGGCAAAGACGCCTTGGCGGCAATTTTGGCGCGTGCTGAGGCTTATTTGCCCAAGCCCTTGGCTTTAACGGGTGAAGCGCATGCGGCTTTAATTGAGATGGCGGATGGTGATGGGCGTTACCTATTAAACATGGTGGAGAAGTTGGCTGCGCAATCGCATTTGCCAGAGACTCTGACGCCCGCTGATCTCGTTGAGATACTCTCTAAAAAAGCGCTGAATTACGATAAGGCGGGGGATGAGCATTTTAACCTTATCTCTGCGCTTCATAAATCGTTGCGCGCATCAGACTGTGATGCGGCCCTTTATTGGCTAGCGCGGATGTTAAGTGCCGGTGAAGATGCGCGTTATATTGCGCGCCGGCTGACACGTTTTGCCTCAGAAGATATTGGCCTTGCCGATCCTCAAGCATTACCGCAGGCCCTGGCTGCATGGCAAGCCTATGAGCGGCTTGGCTCACCAGAGGGAGATTTAGCACTTGTGCAAGCTGTGATTTATCTTAGCACAGCCCCTAAAGCCAATGCGGCTCACGTCGTAGCGAAGGCATCTTTCAAGGCCGCTCACCGCACAGGTGCCGTGCCACCGCCAAAGCATTTGCTCAATGCGCCAACGAAAATGATGAAAGATATGGGCTATGGCAAGGGCTATGCCTATGACCATGACAGTCAACATGGCTTTTCTGGACAGCAATGTTTTCCGGATGAGATGCCGCGGGAATCCTATTATAAGCCGCGAGAAATTGGCTTTGAGCGGGATATTGCCAAACGCTTGGCCTATTGGCAAAAGTTACGAGAGTCTAATTGATGTTTGACTATTATGTGGGGATTGACTGGTCAGGGGCTAAAGGCCACCGCCATAAGGGGATATCTGTTTTTTGCGCGCCTTCCGGGACCGCTGTGCCAGATAAAATCATGCCGCCCTCTGGGGATACCTATTTCAGCCGGGGGGACGTTGTCAGATATCTTAAGCAACTCTCCTCAAAAGCACGCGTGCTTGCTGGAATTGATTTTGCCTTTGCCTATCCCTTTGCTGATGAAGAGGTGTATTTTCCAGACCTCGCCACATCTGTTATGCAACCAGATGACGCGCCAGCCCTTTGGGCGCTGGTTGATGCGTGTAATGACGATGCCCCAGACCTTTATGGTGGTATGATATGGGACCATCCTCATTATGGCGCCTATTATAATGCGCCAGCAGGGCGGAAAGGGAGCCAGTTTCGATCGCGTCGTCGTCTAACAGAACAAGCTGCCGCATCTGTGAAATCTCCTAGTCCTACATTTAATTGTGTTGGGCCGGCTGGTGTGGGAACAGGTTCATTGGCTGGTATGCGTCTGTGTCATCATATGGCAGATGAGGCAACCATCTGGCCATTTTTGACGCGGCCCGAGGCCACCCTGACTTTGGTTGAAATTTTCCCATCCTATTATTTTGCAATGGCCGGGATTAAGGCCATTAATGGGGCGCATACTGACCCCAAAAATATCAACCATGCCTTGGCCTTTTTCGGCTCTGCGCCTGTGCCAGATGATTTTGTTGCCGCTGGTCCGGATGGCGATGATGCAGATGCGTTAATTTCAGCGGCAGCCCTGCGCGGGCTATCAGCTGATAAGACCCTATGGGATGTGCCTCCTGCTGCACAGAAGGAAGGCTGGATTTTTGGCGTAAAATAGGCTAGATACAGCCCATGTTTACGTCCCTTCTATCTGTGGCTGCTGGTGGTGCAATTGGTGCCTCAATGCGTTATGGCCTATCGCTTTTCCTAGGAGGGTATATGGCGTGGCCTCTCTGGGCGGCAACCTTACTAGCTAATATCTTAGGCTGTGCTGTGATGGGGGGGCTTGCCGCTTATTTAATGGCGCATCCGCAATATGAAATCTGGCGTCCCTTTATGCTGATTGGGCTTTGCGGTGCGCTCACCACATTTTCAAGCTTTACCCTCGATAGCTTCACACTCTTTGAAAAAGGCGCTTATGGCACTTTGTTTACCTATATAAGCCTTTCTGTCTTTAGTTCTCTCTTTATCTTTTTTGGTGCCTATTATTTGGTGCGTTTGGGTGTGGGGGTAAAGTAATTATGGCCGAATTTACCATTCCTAAATCAGAACAAGATAGCCGCCTTGATAGGGCCATTAAACGCCAGTTTCCGCATATTAAACAGGTTCAAATCGAAAAGTCGTTGCGATCGGGTTTAATGCGTCTTGATGGGGTGAAAGTCAAAGCTAATCATCGCTGTCAAGCAGGGCAAATTTTAAAGCTACCTGATTGGCTTTTGACGGCTGATACGCCCTCAGCTAAGCCAACGGCCTCTCAGCCTTCTGCTCAAAAACAAAAAGCTGACAAAGCGTTTTTTGAGGGATTGATTCTCGAAGAGACCAAAGATTGGATTGCGCTAAACAAACCAGCTGGCCTAGCCGTGCAAGGTGGCACTTCTACTACACGTCATATTGATGGGGTGTTGCAATCAGCTTTTTCCGGTCAAACACGGCCTAAATTGGTTCATCGATTAGATAAGGATACATCTGGGTTATTGCTTGTGGCCAAACATGATAAAGCGGCCAGAGAGCTTGCTGCCGCTTTCCAATCACATGCCATCCGGAAATCCTATCTGGCATTGATCTTGGGCAATATCGCAGATGATGGCCATATCCGCATTCCTCTTGCCAAATCGGGGCCGATGGGACGTGAGAAGATGTCGCCTGATTTTGAAAATGGTCAATTTGCTCATACGATTTTCACCACCTGCGCGCGGTCAGCCGGTGCTATGTCGCTTGTGGCACTGCAACCCCGCACTGGGCGAACGCATCAGCTTCGTGTCCATATGTTAACCCAAAAGGCACCGATTTTGGGGGATGGTAAATATGCCGGCGCAGAGGCACATCCAGGACATGATTTTGCAAAGCAATTACATTTGCATGCACAATTCCTTCGGTTGCCGGATGGGCGGCTCTTGGACGCGCCTCTGCCAACGCATTTCACATCAGCCTTGCGTTATCTTGAGATGATGTCTGACGTGCCAAGGCAGATGCCTGATTTCATAGAAGAAGGGTAGGGGCATGTCTGAGTTGCGTATCGCGTTATTTGATTTTGATGGCACTTTGGTTGATTCAGTGTCCTCAATCATTCGTCATACACAAATTGCTTGTGAGGAAGCAGCTGTAAGCCTGCCTAGCGAAGCGCATATCCGGCAAAATATCGGTAAAGGATTGATGGATGCCGCCTTTGACTATGCCGCTGGTCATGAGGCCAAGGCGCAGATGATATTTGACGGCTATCGGGCTTCTGCGCGCCGAGAATTAACATCTCCCACACATCAAGGTGACGCCTTATTTGACGGCGCACAGGACGCATTAGAGGGGCTATCACAAGACGGGTGGCTTCTTGGGATTGTCACCAATAAAGGCCGGTTTGGTCTTCAGGCCCATCTTGAGATGTATGGTATGACAGATCTGTTTGATGTGACATTGACCGCTGATGATGTGCCGGTAAAACCTGCGCCAGACATGGCACTAGAAGCCTTGCGTCGTACCGGTGCTGATCTAGGCCGTGCTTGTCTGATTGGCGATACGGTTAATGATGCGCGCTGTGCGAGGAATGCCAAAATGGATTTTGTAGGTGTGAGCTGGGGCTATCACGCTGATGCGATATTAACGGAAGAAGGCGCCTGTTATATCGCGCCTGATTTCCCTGAACTTGTGCGTTTTTTAACGGCGCATATTCCGAATTAGAGTTTTCCGATAAGGGGCCATAGCGTTATGGAACAGAAAGCCGCAAAGAGATTTTACAAAGAGGTCAGCTGTCGGGCACAGCCTTCAGGCTTTGAGGTGTATCTTGATAGTCGGTCCTTGAAGACACCGGCCAAGCAACCATTGCTTCTACCAAATGAAGCCGTGGCAAATGCGGTGAGAGACGAATTTGATGCGCAGCAAGATGACATTAAACCAGAAACGATGCCTGTCTTCTCGCTCGCCTCAACAGTGATTGATAGGGTGATGACACAACGGCCAACGCTAGATGATGAAATGGTACGCTATGGGTTAAATGACTTGATTAGCTACCATGCGACGGCGGAGGAGGACCCAGACCTGGCTAAAAAGCAGGCCGACAAATGGGGGGCAATTAACCACTGGTTACAAGCAGAATATGACGTGAAATTTGCCGTATTCACCGGGATTATGCCGCAGAGCCAACCGCCAGAAATCGAAGCAAAATTAGCAAAAATCGTCACCCCACTTGATATGTGGCGCTATGTCGCTTTATACAGAGCAGCAACATTATCAGGTTCGTTTGCATTGGGGCTGGCTTTCCATGATAAGCATATTGACGTCGACACTTTGATGCAGCTGTCTTTTCTTGATGAATATCATCAGGAAGAGAAATGGGGCGCTGATGAGTGGGCGATTGAACGCCGCGATAATATTCAACGTGAATATGAGGATGCGTGGCACTTTTTAGGCCTATTAGATTAGGCTCAGAAAGCAAGAGGGGAAAAGGATCATGACTGATATCTTGACACAATTAGAAGAAAAGCGCGCAGCTGCCCGCCTTGGTGGGGGACAACGTCGTCTTGACGCCCAGCATGCGAAGGGCAAATTAACCGCCCGTGAAAGGCTCGATGTGTTGCTTGATGAGGGCTCATTTGAAGAATGGGACATGTTCGTAGAGCATCGTTGTCATGATTTTGGTATGGAAAAGAATAAAATCCCAGGTGATGGGGTCGTAACAGGTTACGGCACTATCGCTGGGCGTCCTGTGTTTGTGTATTCTCAAGATTTCACGGTTCTAGGGGGCTCTCTCTCAGAAACGCATGCCGCAAAAATCTGTAAGGTGATGGACCAAGCAATCAAAGCTGGCATCCCCGTGATTGGCCTAAATGATTCTGGTGGCGCCCGTATTCAAGAGGGTGTGGCATCATTGGGGGGCTATGCAGAAGTGTTCCAACGCAATGTTCTGGCCTCAGGTGTTGTCCCGCAAATCTCTCTCATCATGGGACCTTGTGCTGGTGGGGCTGTCTATTCGCCAGCTATCACTGACTTCATCTTCATGGTGGAAGGTTCGTCCTATATGTTTGTGACAGGCCCAGATGTGGTCAAGACTGTGACGCATGAAGACCTGACAGCTGATGAGCTTGGTGGTGCCAAAATGCATAGCCGCACATCTGGTGTGGCACATGGCGCCTTTGCCAATGACCTTGAAATGTTGATGCGGACGCGTGAATTGATGAGCTATTTGCCATTATCAAGTCGCGAAGAGGCGCCATCTTATCCGTCTCATGACCCGCTGGATCGCGCCTCAGCCGTGCTTGACCAGATTATCCCAGATAACCCAAATACCCCATATGATATGAAACATGTCATCTCAGAGATTGTTGATGATGGTGAGATGTTCGAAATTCATAAGGATTTTGCATCAAACATTATTTGCGGTTTTGCCCGTATCGAAGGTCGCTCAGTTGGTATTGTTGCAAACCAACCGTTAGTCTTGGCTGGTTGTCTTGATATTAACGCCTCTCGTAAAGCAGCGCGCTTTGTACGTTTTTGTGATGCCTTTAATATTCCGCTAGTCACTTTGGTGGATGTTCCTGGCTTCATGCCTGGCCTGTCTCAGGAAGTGGGTGGTATTATCTCCCAAGGCGCTAAGCTCCTTTATGCCTATGCAGAGGCAACAGTGCCGAAAGTGACCTTGATCACACGTAAAGCCTATGGGGGCGCTTATGATGTGATGGCATCGAAACATTTGCGTGGTGATGTAAATTATGCCTGGCCATCAGCAGAGATTGCCGTGATGGGGCCAGAAGGGGCCGCGCGTATTATTTTCCGTGACGATGCTGCTGATGCTGATGCGCTAAAAGCGCGGACTGATGAATATCGTGAAAAATTTGCAAACCCATTCGTTGCAGCAGGACGTGGCTATATTGATGATATCATCATGCCACGCAATTCTCGCCGGCGTTTGGGGCGGGCTTTGGCGATGCTCAAAGATAAGGAGCTGACCAATCCGCCACGTAAACATGATAATTTACCACTGTAATAATCACGCCAAGGAGACCGGACTATGTTTTCAAAAATTCTGATTGCAAACCGCGGCGAGATTGCTTGTCGTATCATCAAAACAGCTCGTAAGATGAATATCGCCACGGTAGCGGTATATTCTGATGCTGATGCCAATACACCGCATGTGAAAATGGCAGATGAAGCCTATCATATTGGTGGGTCTGCATCGGCAGACAGCTATTTAAAGGCTGATAAAATCATCGAAGTGGCCAAGCAGGCAGGGGCGGAAGCCATTCATCCTGGCTTTGGGTTCTTATCTGAAAATGCTGATTTTGTTGCCGCTGTGGAAGCTGCGGGGCTCGCCTTTATTGGTCCGGCTTCGTATGCCATTGAGGTGATGGGTGACAAGATTGAATCCAAGAAGCTCGCTGGTGATGCTGGTGTGTCATGCGTGCCTGGGACACCAGATGCCGTATCAGATATTGAAGAAGCGACCAAAGCAGCAGCTGAGATTGGTTATCCCGTCATGGTCAAGGCATCAGCTGGCGGTGGCGGCAAGGGGATGCGCGTCATTGAAACAGAAGCAGAGCTCGCTGATGGTATGCGTGCTGCGATGAATGAAGCGCGAAACGCTTTTGGCGATGATCGTGTCTTTATCGAAAAATTTGTGGTGCGTCCTCGCCATATCGAGATTCAAGTTTTGGCTGATGGGAAAGGCGGGGCTGTCTATTTGGGTGAGCGTGAATGTTCTATCCAAAGACGTCATCAAAAGGTGTTGGAAGAAGCGCCAAGCCCCTTTATTTCGCCTGAAACCCGCAAAGCAATGGGGGAACAGGCTGTCGCGCTGGCAAAGGCAGTGTCCTATCGGTCAGCCGGTACAGTTGAATTTATTGTTGGCGCTGACCAAGATTTCTATTTCCTAGAAATGAATACCAGATTGCAGGTAGAGCATCCTGTCACAGAAATGGTTTATGGCCTCGATCTTGTGGAGTGGATGATCCGTATTGCCGCTGGTGAGAGCCTCACTCTTCAACAATCAGACATCACGCCCAAAGGTTGGGCGATGGAAGCGCGTCTCTATGCCGAGGATCCAGAGCGTGATTTCTTGCCATCTATCGGCCAGCTACTGCGCTATCGTGAACCAACGGGTGATGGCGTCAGAGTGGATTCAGGCGTAGAAGAAGGTGGCGCGATTTCCATGTTCTATGACCCGATGATTGCGAAGCTCATCACCTTTGCTGATACCAGAGAAGACGCTATCACACGTCTTGAAGAAGCCTTGGATGAGTATGAAATTAGAGGCATCCAATCGAACCGTCAGTTCTTATCTGCGGTGCTCGAAAATGAGCATTACCGTAAAGGAGATATTACAACTGGTTTCATCGCCTCAGAATTTGCCGAAGGTTTCCAGCCATCAATTCCAACGGGTGATGTTTATAATAGCCTTATCACTATGGCATTGAGTGCCGTCTGGGAAGCAGAGGCCCGTCATCATCATGGTGAACCAGACCAGCATTATGTGATTACGGACCAAGCTGGCACTGTAACACAAGCACAAATTGGCTTTGGTGCAGAGGGTGAGCTTGGTGTTGTGATTGCAGATGCCTGCTATGTCATTTCCGATATTGCCGAAGAGGGGGCGAATGATCTGGTGATTAATGACGCGCCATTTGTGGCGCAAATGCAGCGTGACAACCACCATGTGACACTGACAAAAGGCTCGCATCGGGTTCACTTCACCCTATACACTACAAGGGCTACTGATTATTTAGCACATATGCCAGTGGTTGATGAGAATCCTGGCGACGATGAGGTGATCGCCACGATGCCAGGCTTGCTGACAAGCTTGCTTGTCAAGGCAGGAGATGAAGTGCAAAAAGGCCAGAATGTCGCCATTATTGAAGCGATGAAAATGGAAAATATGCTGCAAGCTGAAGCCTCTGGTACAGTGAAATCAGTCCATGCCAAAGAAGGGGATAATCTGAATGTAGAAGATTTGATCCTAACTTTGGATTTAGCAGATGAGGCGTCATAATCTTTCATGAGTTCGGCTACAGCCAAATTCCTATCTCTATCAGTGGCCCAGCTTGGGGTTGGGCCACATGCCACCCAATTATTACATGAATTACAAGGCGCTATCCGCGCCAAACTGCCTGCTACCGCGATCATTTTAGCTGCGACCTTGGTGGATGTTATTCGCCACGAGGATCAGGTCTTTTCCTTTGATGCGGAAGATGATGAATTTATCTCTGATGGGTTTGATTATCTGCCGCTTGCTGATCGTAAAAAGTTAGATTGGCTGCGCACTATGCGGAACCAGCTTGTCCATTATGACGGGCCTATTGAAGGGATGATGGGACGTCCAACAGATAGCACCTATCTCGCTGCGCAGGCGGATCGCGCTATCGCTGCCCTCTTTATCATTTTAGAGATATAGACATTACAGTGCTTAAGGGTGCCGGGCCATCGGACTTGCATCACCGAAATGAGTGGCAAAGCAATCTTGGATGGCCATATCAAGTTCTGAATCACTAATATCCTGCCCTAGTGCCGCTAGGCTCGTCACACCGGCATCAGTCACACCGCACGGCACAATCGCATCATAGGCTGATAGAGACGGGGCATTGTTGATGGCAAAGCCATGTGCAGTTATCCATTTTGATACACGCACACCAAGGGCGGCGATTTTATCATAACCAGTCCCATCCTCGCGTCTGACCCAAACGCCAGGCAGGCCCTCACGGCGATGACCCTCAACAGCAAAGCAGCCTAAAATATCGATGACCCAAGCTTCAAGCTGATGCACATAGAGGCGCAAATCAGCCACACGCTTATTGAGATCAAGCATTGGATAGGCAATGCGCATACCAGGGCCATGATAGGTCCATTGGCCACCGCGCCCCGTCTCAATAAAGGGAATGTCGCTTTTGCTAAGAATGTCCGATGCCGTGGCAGAAGTGCCACCTGTGTAAACAGCCTCATGAGATAGTACCCAAATAGCCTCTTCTGCATGTCCGTTTTGCATAGCTTGAACATGTGCCTGCATCGCAGCAAGGCGTGCTTCATAGGGTTCTAGCTTATGAAAAAACTGCCAATCTGGCATGGGGTAACCTCATTGCTATTTGCTTTGATCTATCCTGCTTTCGTGCAAAAGGCAAATATCAGGATACTCGTCACCCTAGGGCATTTGGCAAGAACAAAATAATCTCTGGGAATGCGATGAGCACAATAATGGTGATCACATCAGCGATGAAGAATGGTGAGGCCCCGCGGAAGACATCCTGTACACTTAATTCAGGTCGTACTCCTGCCACGACAAAACAATTCAACCCAATAGGCGGGGTTATGAGGCATAGCTCTGCCATCTTCACAACCAAAATCCCGAACCAAATAGCTGTATGTTCACCAGACATACCAAAGGCTGAGAGGCTAGCGCTGATATCCTCGCCCCCATTAATCGCCATCACGACAGGAAAGGTAATCGGCAGTGTTAAGATCATCATGCCAATCGCATCCATGAACATGCCAAGCACGACATAAATGAGAAGGATAGCAAGCAAGACCACCATGGCAGGTTGATCGAGGCTTGTGATCCAATTCTCTAGATATTGCGGCACACGGGCAAAGCCGAGATAGCGTACAAAAATAAGTACACCCCAAATCATCGCAAAGATCATAGCTGATAATTTGGCCGCTTCCATTAAGGCCAATTTCAAATCAGCGCGTTTCATACCCTGGAGTAATGCCACGATAAGTACGACAAATGCGCCTAATGCGCCGGCCTCGGTTGGTGTGGCCCATCCGGTGGAAATCGAACCAATGATAACAGCTACGACGAAGAAAATAGGCAAGGTACCAGGAAGAGAGGCAAAACGCTCGCCCCAGCTAAAGCCGGTGACGACGGGCCCTAATTGAGGACGCATTTTTGCCATGCCAATGATAAGGGCGCCATAGATAAGCGCTGAGACAAGGCCGGGGATAAAGCCAGCTAGCAATAGCATGCCAACAGAGGTTTCCGTGATAATGGCGTAAACCACAAGCAAGGCAGAGGGCGGGATAAGCGAGGCAAGTGTACCGCCAGCCGCCACAACGCCGCCGGCAAACCTCTTATCATAGCCGAGCTTTAACATCTCTGGAATGGCAATGCGCGCAAACACAGCGGAGGTTGCAAGGCTGGCACCTGAGACTGCGGCAAATCCAGCCGTTGCAAAAATCGTGGAGAGACCAAGACCGCCAGGCAGCCACCCTAACCATCTCTTTGCCGCTTCAAATAAAGCTTTGGTCAGGCCAGCATAATAGGCCAAAAATCCAATGACAATGAAGGTCGGGATAAGGCCAAGAGTCTGGCTTGATAATTTGGAATGAGGCGTCAAACCTGCAATTTGCACAGCTTTATAGAACCCATCTATTAGGCCTCTATCTTTAAAGATAGCGAAATGCACCCATAGGCCAATCATGCCAACAAGGGCGGCCGCAAAGGCGACGCGAAACCCTAGAAATACTAATAATAAGAGTAGGGCGGCTAATATTAAAACAACATCAATCGGGCTCATGATGCGTCATCCTCACCTGTGGCATTGCGCGCTTCACGCTGGGCTTGTGCGGCAACATCTTCAATTACTGGCACCGCAATTGGCAGGGCATGTGGCGATAGGATAAGCCGCGCATATCCCCATAATTGGATGAATAACCGCGCGAGCAAGACAACAAACATCACGACTAATATAAGCTTAAAGGGCCAGATAATCAGGCCAATATCTTCTGTGGAATCACCAAGCGTCAAGGAGCGTTCAGCATGCAGCCAAGCGCCATAAGCTAGCAGGGTGATAAGCAGAAATGTCAGCAGGCTACTTATGGCTTCGACAATCCATAATAGACGGCCTGAAAAACGACCAATCAATAAATCCATACGAATATGGCCGCCATCGCGCTGGCAATATGACAAGCCCATAAAGGCGATGAGAGGCACAGATTGCCCCATCAAATCGAAATAGGCATTGAAGGGCTGGTTCAACAAGCCGCGCCCCACAATGTTAATAACTGAAAAGAGAACAATGAATAGAACGATGATGCCGCCTGCTAAATTTAATTTTCTCTCAAGCCATAATAGGCTTTGATCACAATAGCTTAGGGCCGAATTATCTGTGTGGACTAGGGCTGAACTCATCGTAGTTCGTATCCTTGATTGGTAAAGAAAATATGGCCAGCTTGTTACCAAGCTGGCCATGTGAAGCAGGTTTACTGGGCTGCTAATGTTGATTGAACAAGGTCATAAAGCTCTTGGCCAGGGAGGCCGCGGCTATCCATATCAGCGAGCCATTCATCCAAAACCGGCTGCGCTGTTGCCTTAATGGCGGCAACATCTGTATCTGAGAAAGTCAGCACTTGGATGTTATTCTCAGTGATTTTGGCGTTAAATTTATCGACTGACACCTGATATTTATCGACATACCAATCAAGGGCTTCATCAACTGAGCCGAGCAGGGCCGCACGATGGGCGTCTGAGAGGTCTGCCAGCGCTTCTGAGTTCACAACAACTGGGCAGTTGACTGAGCCTGGATTGAGGTTCGATGTCCACCATTCGGCTTCATCAACCACCTTGAATGACAGGTGCGCATGAGGGGCAAAGGCCGCCCCCTGAATAGCGCCTGATTCCATTGCGCCATAAACCTCACCGGCGCCGAGAGAGACAGGGTTGATACCAACCTTACCAAGGGCTTTGCCAATCCCGCCTGTGGCGCGGATGCTAATCCCTTCTAGGTCTGATAATCCAGCTGGTGCAGCACCTTTGCCTGCAATATTATATTGTGGTAGCGGTGATGGCATTAATAAGGTTGCATTCCAGCGCGCCAAATCCTTTTGTGTTGCCGGATGATTGTATACTGCTTGCGATGCGGCAATTTCAGCCCGCAAATCAGAAACCCCAAGGAATGGCAGTTCCATTACTGTGATGGTTGGGTTTTTGTCACGATGGTAACCGGCGCAGAATTGCGCCATTTCAAATGCGCCCGCTGCAATCCCATCTAGGTTTTCACGGTTCTTTGACAATCCACCATATGATAGGTTGAGCGTAAATTCGCCATTAGTTTTATCTGATACTAATTCTGCCAGACGTTCTACATGTTCAGTAAAAGCGCGGCGCTTGCCCCATAGAGAGACATCCCATGATGCTGCAAAAGCAGGGGCAACAAATGACCCCGTTAAAATAGCAGCAATGACGGTCGTTTTGAGTGATCTCATCATTTCCTCCAATTTGTTATATCTAGCTAGTCCATAGGTAAGTATCTGTAGCCATCTGCCATAATGTCAACTCAATAAGTGACTTTGAATGACAGCAAAGTTAGGTTAGGAAACAGAATGCTGGTTACATAGTGAAGGGTATAGGAAGATGGCTGAAATGGGTCCTGTTGAACGTAAATTAACCGTGGCAACTGCGGCAGTGGTTTTTACCGTTGGCCTTTATGTTGTGATTTTTGCCCCGCTGATGGTGACTGAAAAGGATGATGGTAGTTTCCGCATCACAGATTATAGCTTCACAAAAGGGGCACCAGAGGCCCGTCTGCTCGCTGAAGAACATTGCGCCTCTTTGGGTTTGACATCCAGCGGAATTGACAAGAAACGGACCTATAGCCGGTCATCCAAGCAATTCGGCACGGCCTATGATTTTACCTGTGAGTGAGGGGAAAATAGCGAAGATATTGCTCTATCTATTTGGGGCCAATCTGCAACGCGAAAAAGACACAAAATTCGCTGTCTTTACTGCAGAAATCAGTTGTCATTATAAGGCTAATTGATAAGCTATCAGTTCATATTTTCATTTACGAGATTGGGGGCAAACGCATGGCACAATTGGCGTTGCGTGATATCAAAAAAAGCTATGGTAAGACAGATGTCATTCATGGGGTGGACCTTGATATTGAGTCAGGTGAGTTCATTGTTTTTGTAGGGCCTTCAGGCTGCGGTAAATCAACATTATTGCGTATGATTGCAGGGCTTGAAGACATCACAGCTGGCAGCCTTGAAATCGCTGGTCAGGAGGTCAATGACGTTGTGCCCGCGGAACGTGGTGTTGCAATGGTGTTTCAGAGCTATGCGCTCTATCCGCATATGACGGTCTTTGACAATATGGCCTTTGGTTTAAAACAGGCAAAAACCCCAAAGGATGAAATTGACCGCCGCGTCCGGGCTGCTGCACAATCCTTACAAATAACCGATTATCTAGACCGCCTGCCAAAAGCCTTATCAGGTGGCCAGCGTCAACGTGTGGCGATTGGCCGTGCGATTGTCCGCAATCCACTTGTCTTCTTGTTTGATGAGCCACTCTCAAACCTTGATGCAGCTTTGCGTGTGCAGACGCGTATTGAAATCGCCAAACTCCATGCAGAGCTTGATGCGACCATGATTTATGTAACGCATGATCAGGTTGAAGCAATGACATTGGCTGATCGGATTGTTGTGTTAAATGCGGGCCGCATTGAACAAGTTGGCACGCCATTAGAGCTATATAACAAGCCTGGTAATTTATTTGTGGCTGAATTTATCGGCAGCCCAAAAATGAATATCCTGCCAGTATCTGGTGCCGGCAGCTCATTTGCAAAGACAGCGCCAAAAGGTACTGCGCATATTGGTGTGCGGCCAGAACATCTGGAAGTCACTACTGCCAAGGCGGCACAATTGAAAGGCACCATTCGTCATAGTGAACATTTAGGTGAATATGCCTTGGCCTATGTCACTTTGGATGATGGTACAGAAATCACAGCCAAGATTGAAGATGAAGATAATCTCGCCGCTGGTGATGCTATCTTGTTAACCTGTGATAAGTCTCGTCTGCATTATTTTAATGAGGCAGGCACCGCTATTTCATAGGGGGGCATAATGAACCAGCAACCAGCTCTTGGCGTTTGTTACTATCCTGAACATTGGCCAGAGGAACTCTGGGCACAAGATGCCGCTGAGATGGTAGCTGCCGGCATTTCCTATGTGCGGATAGCAGAATTTTCCTGGATCAAGATGGAGCCAGAGCCTGGTCAATATGACTTTGACTGGTTGGATAGGGCTATCGAGGTGCTAGGGCAGGCTGGGTTGAAAGTTATCCTCTGTACGCCGACAGCCACTCCACCGAAATGGCTGGTTGACCAAATGCCTGATATGATTGCGATTGATGAAGATGGTCGCCCGCGCGGCTATGGGTCGCGTCGGCATTATTCGTTCTCGCATCGCGGATATCGTGCGGCGTGCGAGACTATCACAGAGATTTTGGCAAAACGATATGGCACAAATCCCTTTGTTGCGGCGTGGCAAACGGATAATGAATATGGTTGCCATGACACCGCCCTTTCATGGTGTGAGGCGGCGCGTCAACATTTCCGGCTCTGGCTGGCAAAGCGCTATGGCACGATTGAGGCTTTGAACGAAGCTTGGGGGTCAATGTTTTGGTCAATGTCATATCGTCATTTTGATGAGATTGAGCTACCAAACCTAACAGTGACAGAGGCAAATCCAAGCCATAATATGGATTTTCGCCGGTTTGCAACGGATGAAATTGTGTCATTTGACCGTGCGCAAACTGACATATTGCGCCGTCATTCCCCTTATCCTATCAGTCATAATTTTATGGGTGATTTTAACCAATTTGATGCGCGTGCTGTCGCCTCCCATCTTGATATTGCGGCATGGGATAGTTATCCCATTGGGTTTTTACAAAACCTTCAGGATAAGGCGCGCCGTGATCCTAAATTAGAGGCGGATTGTTACCGTGTGGGTGATCCTGATTTTCAGGCCTTTCATCATGATTTATATCGTGCGATGGGCCGTCTCTGGATTATTGAACAACAGCCAGGCCCCGTGAATTGGGCAGCCTATAATCCTATCCCCGCAAAAGGCGCAGTGCGCCTCTGGTCGTGGGAGGCGATTGCCCATGATGCTGAGCTCGTATCCTATTTTAGGTGGCGGCAAGCCCCGTTCGCGCAAGAACAGATGCATGCGGGTTTGAAATATCGGAATAATGATGATGCGCCAGGGATGGCTGAGGCACAACAACTTGCCCAAGAACTAGCAGGCCTCACGCTAGATGCGACAACACAGGCCCGTATCGCCCTTATTCATGATTATGAAGCTGACTGGATGACTGAGCTTGATGGCCAGTCACGTGATTTCTATTATTTGCGACTTTTATTGGATGTGTATCGGGCCATTCGAGAAAATGGCGGGTCTGTCGATGTGGTGGGGCCAGATGCTGATTTTAGTGGCTATCAGCTCATTTGTGCGCCTGCACTGATGACGATATCTGATGCACTGATGGAGCGCATGATAAAAAGTGGGGCGCATATATTGGCTGGGCCACGTACAGGATTGAAAACAGAGGATTTCCAGCTGCCAGCAGATTTGACACAACATCGTTTGGCAGAGGCCACAGGCTTCACTACCCAAAGAGTGGATGCGCTACCCGCTCATTTGCCACAACCGTTATCTTACGAGGGCGAAGAGGGCGCATTTAGCATCTGGCGCGAAGAAGGGCGTATCCAAGGGCAGGGGGCAGGCCAGTCTCATGATGGGGGCCCTGTATTGGTGCATGGCAACCAGGCAAGTTATCTTTGTGGGTGGCCAGATGCGAAGACTTTGCGTCATATCATCTCTGATATGATGCGAAAATCAGGCCTTACGCCCATTACAATGCCGCCTTATTTGCGTGTGCGCGCCCGAGGAAAGCACCTCATTTTCACCCATTACGGCCCAGAGCCTGTGACGATCCCAGACGCATTTACCGGTAAAGTGATTTTAGGTCATCGAAAGATGGCACAGACAGATGTGACTATCCTAGAAATATAGATGGTCAACCAACCAGCTATCTGGGTTACTATCTAGGATAGCTGTGATGATTGCATCTGACTGCGCGGGCGGCAATAAGGCTATTATACATCCCCCAAATCCCGCCCCTGTCAGCCGTGCACCATAAGCGCCAGCGGTGAGGGCATCAGCTACAAGCTTATCAAGCGCATCACTTGACACCTCATACAGATCGCGCAGTGACGAATGGCTTTGTGTCATAAGGCTACCGAGGGTTATAAGGTCACCTGTTTGCAGGGCTGTGAGTGCATCTTGAACACGGTTGTTTTCTGAAATGACATGCAGCGCCCGCTGGTAAGTGACCTTGTCAGTGATAGCGTCTATTTGATCCAGCGTGACATCACGTAATATAGAGGTTCCGCATATTTTTGCGGCCTCTATCGTCTGTTGTAACCGTTCATTATAGGCGGAATGAGACAGGGAACGTTGGCTGCCTGAATGAATAACGGCAAGGTCGAAGTCAGATGGCAGAGATAGTCTTTGTGTGGCAAGTGTACGGCAATCAAGAAAGAGCGCTTCGCCATGAGCGGCATGGGCAACGGCCATTTGGTCCATAATACCGCATTTTGTGCCCACGAAATCATGCTCAATCTTTTGCCCAATTCTAGCCATCTCATTGGCATCGATTGTCAGGCCAGTGAGAGTGGTCAAGGCGCGTAACAACGCAATCTCGAAGGCGGCTGAGGAGGACACACCAGCGCCAGCCGGAATATCTGTGCTTGTTGCAATCTGAAGCCCTGATGGCATAGGGCCATGCGCGGCAAGAAGGCTTAATGCCCCGTCGACAAAGGCCAGCCAGCTATCAGAGACAGCGGTGCCTCTTTTGGCAGAGCTCGTCCCAAATTCTGACGATATGCCAGTGATGATGTCATCATCTGTAGGGGTAAGCGCCACGTGAATCTTGTGAGAGATGAGCGTTGGCAGGGCAAATCCCTCGCAATAATCTGTATGTTCGCCAATCAGATTAACCCGGCCATGCGCCGAAGCGACAGCCATTGGCGGTGCCCCAAAATGTGCCTCAAATAATGCCTCAGCCATCTATCGTCTCTTCGCCTCGCAAAATTGCAGCGGCACGCTCTGGTGGCAGATCGACAAGGAATAAGCCAGAAATCTGTTCAACAGAGGCGAGGAATTTTTGCTTTGTCTTACTGCGCTTTAACGGCTGGAAGGTAAGATGAAAATGGTATGTCCCCTCATAGCCCTTTGGCGCGATTTGCCATGCCAATGTATAGGGCATAGGACCGTCCATCACAGCATCTAATTTTTGTGCCGTGGTGGCGACCATATCTGCTAAATCTGAGATTTCAGCATCTGTGAGTTGATGCGGACCATCGACAGCTCGCTTTGGCATCACCCAGCATTCAAACGGATATCGCGCCCAGCTTGGAACAAATGAAAAGGCTGTCTCAGTTTCTGCGAGTTTTTGCGTCTCTGGGCATCTGGCATGCATCTCAGCGAGCGGGCTGTCTTCTGCCATCGCATCTGCCATTGTCTTTATCGCATTCGGTAGAACAGAGAGGCTATAAATCTGTCCATGAGGGTGGTCTAGCGTCACACCAATTTCACGTCCTCGATTTTCGAAAGGAAGGCTCCAGATGATATCATCATGCTGATAGAGCTGCGTGATATGGTGACCGAGCGCTTTGATAAGGAGTGCAATTCTCTTTGTGCCAATCGTCGCAAGGCTGGCAGTATGATCGGCGCTATAGGAAATCACTTCACAAAGGCCAGTGCCTTTCTGTGTGGCTATCTCGGGGATATCTGGTGCTGGTGCGGCTTCCATGGCAAAAGCCGAAAACCGATTTGTGAAGATCGCAATTTCATAATCATCGACAGGAATATCGCTTGGTCTTTCTGCTTCGCTCATCGGGCAGAGCGGGCACTCAGCGGCGCTTGGCAAATGGGTGCGTGACTGGCGTGCCGTGGCATAGCCAATCCATTCCCGGCGAAGCGGGTGCCATCTCATATGGGCGGCACTTGAATCCACAGGCGGCAAGCCATCAAAATGCTGATATATTTTTGTCTCAGCGGCATAGAGCGTTAATCGCCTATCGCCGCCTCTATCGATAATTTGAATATCCATCTATCTATCAAATGGCCTATTTAAACTCTGGGATCCATCCCTGATGCGCCTCAAGCAGATCATCAACCATATGCCAAATTTGGTCGAGTGATAATTCTGCTGCCGTGTGCGGGTCTAGCATAGCGGCATGATAAATGGCCTCTTTCTTGCCAGTGACGAGGGCTTCGACCGTTAATTGCTGCACAGAGATATTGGTTTGCATCAAACGGCTCAAATGCAATGGTAGAGCCGGTACCTTTTGCGGTGTTAGCTTGCCAAGGGAGGTGACGCATGGCACTTCAACACAAGAATAGTCTGGCAGGTCAGGAACAAGGCCCTTATTCAGCACATTGCCATAAATGACATCTTCTTCACCAGAGACCATTGAGGTGATAATGCGTGCGGCATATTCGACCGACTTCTCACAAACAAGATTTGTATCAGCAAGCAGGTCTTGCTCTTGGGCATCCCATTCAGAAATTTGCTTCTCACAGCGTCTAATATATTCATTGATAGGAATATTAAATTCTGTCAGCAAGTCTGGCTGATGTGATTTGATGAACCAGGGTGTATATTCCGCAAAATGCTCAGATGATTCTGTTACAAAATAGCCGAGGCGCTTCAACACTTCATAGCGGACATGATTGGTACAGCCATCCCAGTTAGGGCCAAAACTCTTATCCTCGCCTACCTTCATCAATCTAGGATAGAGATCTTCAACCGTGCCATCGGCATGTGTTTTTTCAAAGCGGGTATAAAAGGCCATATGATTGATGCCGGCGCAATCATAAGAGATATTTGCCATATCTTCGCCGAGGTCACGAGCGAGATCAGCCGCTGTACCCTGAACAGAATGGCAT
>CALEYP010000020.1 GCA_937924895.1 uncultured Alphaproteobacteria bacterium | reverse complement strand
CTGTTATTCCTCTTTGGCACCAGATACGCTCTCAGCGCTTTCAGCATTATTGGCAGATGATGTGTTATTTGTGGACCCGTTCAACCGGCTAACAGGGCGCGCTGCTATGACAGCCATTTTTGAACAGATGTTCAACCAGATGACAGACCCAAAATTTGAAATTCTTGATGTTGTAACAGGGACGCAAGCCGCCTATTTGAAATGGCGCATGACAGGTACCGTAAACGCGGCTCCCAAAATGCCATTTAATATCATCGGCATGAGCGAGGTTACGTTTAATGAAGCAGGTCTCGTGACTTCTCATATCGACCATTGGGATTCAAGCTCCCAGCTTCTAGCCCATTTGCCCTATGTAGGATGGATAATTAGACGGATATCGCGTCTTTTTACGCATTGATGGCGTCAATTTATTTGTGAAAACTGATAAACAACTCGCCCAGTTTTAAGCCAAATTTTGTGATGATGGCATGATTAAGGACAACATTGGGAGATTGCATGATCATTTTATCGTTGAAGTTCACAAGTACTCTTTTGTCAAACATGGTGAGATAAAAGTCATAGCGCCACATTAAGCCAATATCTGTGAGCGTCCCAATAGCAGCGCCTTTGACATCATCTGTTATGCCGGAATAGCGTTTTGATGATTGCTGCGTAATCTGCCAAATACGGTTCTCTCGGCTGCCATCATCAAAGGTGAAATGTTCATCTAAGACAAAACCATTATCCAAACTAGTGCATATTACATCAGCTGAAAATCGTTTCTGGACAGCGCCGAATCTGTCAATGAACATGCCGCTCGCGCCAAGCGTGCCAGAAAAGAAATCTTCAGGCACAAAAGGTGTGTTTCCAGGGGGGTTTAATTGCACATTCATATCACAGGCGACCATTTCTGCGTTCGACTGTAATCATTACGTGTGCGAAAAAAGGGCGGATTACCGAGATATTATCTATTCCGCCCCTTGATATTTGTTTTTCACTTTTGCGTGATTACCATTTGTTGCACATCAATCATACCGGCTTTGAAACCACCTTCACAATAAGCGAGGTAGAGTTCCCACATATTCTTAAACCGTGTGTCAAAGCCCTTCATATCCTTGATATCTGGCCATGCAGCAAGGAAGCGTTCACGCCATTCTGCCAAGGTGCGCGCATAGTCAAGGCCATAACCAATATTACTCGTCAGTTTCATGCCTGCCTTATCAATTGGCTGGTGTAGCCGTTCAATCGACAGAAGCATGCCGCCAGGGAAGATATATTTCTGGATGAAATCTGGGGTGGCGACATAACTATCAAATTCTTTGTCATCAATCGTGATGACCTGCAACGCCGCTTTGCCGCCACGTTTCAACAGGGATGAGATTTTATCAAAATAGGTTGACCAATAAGCCATACCAACAGCTTCGAACATCTCAATTGAGATAACCTTATCAAAGCTATTATTTTCAAGGTCGCGATAGTCGCGTAGCGCAATAGTGACTTTGTCCTGTAATCCTGCATTATTAATGCGCTCAACGGCATAATCATATTGCTCTTGGGAGATGGTTATCGCTGTTAATGTCACATCATAATTGCGGGCTACAAATTCAGCGAAACCGCCCCAACCACATCCAATTTCGAGCACATTATCCCCTGATTGAATATCGGCCATCTCAGCGAGGCGGCGGTATTTTTCTTCCTGTGCTGTGCTTAAATCCATGGTTTCATTCGCAAAAACTGCGGATGAATAAGTCATGCTAGGATCAAGCCACAGGGCATAGAAATCATTCCCTAAATCATAGTGATAAGAAATATTGCGTTTGGAGCCAGTTTTAGAGTTACGGTTGCGCATATGGTGCCACTTTGTCATAAGCCAGTTCAAGGCTGACATCCGCAAATTAGCTTCAACATCGCTGTTATTCATGACTGTCATCTCAATGAGTGAGACAAGATTTTGACTGCTAACATCACCAGCCATATAGGCCTCACAGAAGCCCAATTTCCCGCTTTTTAATAGCTGCAGCAAGGCGTCTTGGGTATGAAATGTCAAATCAGCTGACGGACCTTCTTGTTTGCCAACAAAGTGATGCGTATCGCCCTCCACAAAGGTGAGAGTGATTGCGCCATATTCAAGCCGTTTTGCGAGCTTGAGAAGAACATTCTTGGCAATTTTATAGCGAAGTGACGATATCATTTGCTTCCCCTTGCTATGGCAGGACTATCTGGTTTGACTGGTGGTTTAGGCTTTGAAAAAAACGGAATTCTTTTGAAAAATAATTTGGTGGCTTCAACATGAATGGCAAACCAAGGACGCATAGGCCATTGTCTCTGTGTAATCATGGATTTGATGATGGATGTTGTGGTTAAAGGTATGATTGCGCCTCGTAACGTGGCCGTGAGTGCCGGCTTTTGATCTCGTCTATAGCGGATGAGGAGAGAATAAAAATTGTCTCTTTGCTTTACCGATAATTGATATTCACCTTGCACATCGAAGAAGGGAGAGACATGAAAATTTTTGGCGCATTCATGGAGAACACAACTGCCATCATCATGGCATAGGCCGATATAGCTATGTAATTCACCAAATGTGTTGTGTACCTCATAGACAACCATTGCAAGCCTTTTGTCTGCGGTAAAGCAGCGATATACATTAATTGGATTAAAGCTAATGCCACAAATGCGAGGGAAGGTGAGAAGGTCTATTTTGGTGAGGGGCTCTTCTACGCCATATCTGGTTGCGAGCGACCTGATATAATCACCCAAACTGTTGAATGGCGGGTGATGCGCGCCATAGCCTTTATGAAAACAGCCATAATCTGATGGGGAGATAGATAAAAGGTTTAACCGACCGATAGAGAAGAGGGCGGATTGTTTATGGGCGATATCCATATGGTCGATATCAAGTAATAAAGACAGCCCAGGACGGCGCAAAAAATGAGCGCGGGGGGTGTGCCTTGTATGATGAATGTCAGACAAGACAAGATGACAGGCGGTGTTTGCTTCCATTTCCATGTCTCTCCACCCCTATTGCGCTTAAGCCTCTTGCTTTTGTAACTCATCAAACGGGGCATGCCACGGTTGGCTTGGGCTCTCCCATGGAATATCCACACCAAGCGATTTTACAATGCGCACAGCAGATGAAAGGCCATCTTCGTGGAACCCATATTTGGTCCAGGCGCCAGCCCAATAAATGTGGTTCATGCCTTGGATTGTCTCAAGCTTCTCTTGCGCAGATATGGCAGGTCCATCAAAAATAGGATGGTCATAGGAAAATTCTTGGTGAATAAGCTCACTATTTGGTTCATCAAAGGGGTTTAGTGTGACAAATAATGGTGTTTGATTGTCAATGGATTGCAATTTATTCATCCAATAGGTCACAGATAAATCACCAGTTGAGCGCGCAGATGTCAGATAGTTCCACGCAGCCCACACAGCTTTATGTTGTGGCATAAGGGCAGGGTCTGAATGGAGGATAACGCGGTTTGGCTGGAATTGAAAACAAGACAGAATATCACGTTCTTGCACAGACGCATCACCCATGAGGGCAAGGCTTTCATCTGCATGAGCGGCCATAATGACCTTGTCAAAATAGATATCACCTTCCCCTGCAAGGGATATTGTCACGCCTGAACTACCTCTTGTGACGTTGGTGATAGTCGCGTTGGTTACGATTTTATCGCCTAAGGCATCACAAATCTTTTTAACATAGGAACGAGAGCCGCCTGCAACTGTACGCCAGACGGGCCGGTCGATATAATTAAGTAATTTGTGGTTTTCCATAAATTGGATGAAAGACCGGGCAGGGAAGGCCATCATCCTCTCAACAGGACAAGACCAAATGGCGGCGCCCATTGGCAGCAAATGATCTGTAATAAAGGCCTCTGAAAAGCCATGTTTTTTGATGAAATCACCGAGTGATTCTTGCGGGTCAGTCTCTTGTGCGAACCGATAGGCGTTTGCATAGAATTTCCGCAATCCATTTAACATTGACCAATAGCGAGGTGACAGAAGATTACGTTTCTGCGCTGTTAAGCCTTTAAGTGAGCCTTCATACTCCACTTGTTTGTCACGCAGCGAGACTGAAAATGACATTTCTGAGCCGATTGTATCAACATTAAGCGCCTCAAATAAACCGATCAGATTGGGATAATTCAGCTCGTTATAAACGATGAAACCGGTATCAACAGGTACAGATTTATCACCAAATTGTGCTGTAACTGTATTCGCATGACCGCCAATGCGTTCCTGTTTCTCAAACACTGTTACATCATGTTGTTGTGATAGAAGCCATGCGGCTCCCAAACCTGAAATGCCAGACCCAATAACTGCAATACGCATGAATTTCCCCACTTACTTTGCTATAGATTCATACGTTTCTTTCCACGATGTGGATTATAGATAATTGCATTATTTCTAATTAAATATCTTCACAAAAAGGGGGCTAAGCCACGGATTTCACGAAAACTTTTTGATCAAACGGCAAAGAGTATAGACGGTTTTGATGGATGAGATGGCAAATTGTCTGTGGTGAGAGGAAGGGAGATAGTGCCTCATGAAGGATATTGAGCCCGCCTGTGTAGCTGCCAAAGGATGGCAGGATCAGATGGATGGGCGTTTGCACAAAACAGGGCGCTGACAAGGTGCGTGCGCGTAATTTGACACGAGCCTTGGGATGGAAATGCCCTGATATCATCGGCGCTTTTGATGTTGGGTCTGCCTCATGCGTGAAAATGAGGTCGTCTTGTTCCCATAATGCCGATACCTCACCAGGCAGCCTGTTAGGTAATTGTTCATCATGATTGCCAGTGATCCATGTCAGGCGCCGGTTTGTTGCCAGAGCCTCAAGTGCCTCAAGATAAGGGGCAGGCATTTGAAAGGCCCGAGAGACCGTATGAAAGCTATCACCTAAACAAATGATATGTGAGGGATTGTAGTGATCACAGGCGACTTGTAATCGTTGGATGGTATCGATGGTATCAAATTGGGGGAGGGGCGCACCTTTGGATAGGGCCGCCCCTTTTTCTAGGTGCAAATCTGATACCACAAGTATGTTATGGTCTGGCCATAGCAGAACGCCTTCAGGTGCGAGAGCCAGTTCTTTCCCGTGAAAGGTAATCGGCACAAGGGTATCATCTCTCATGAGAGGCCCTGCATTTCCGCCACGAGGCTATCTTGTAATTCTGCCAGCATATCCTCTACCCCACTTGCGGTCACAGATTCTCTGCCCACTTCTAGCATGAGAGGCACCGCAAGAGGACTGATAACTGATAATTGTTGCCAGTTAATTTTGCCTTCAAATCGTGTCAGCATATCTGACAAACGACGAATATCTGTTAGGCCGCGCGCGGCATCTTGCGCGGTCGCACGTAATAGTAAATGGTCGGGCTGGTGTTTGCGTAACACATCATAGATGAGGTCTGAATTAACCGTCATTTGCTTGCCTGTTTTCTCATGGCCGGGTAGGCGTCTTTCAATAAGGCCAGCGATTGTCGCCACCGCTCTAAATGAACGTTTCAGCATTGTCGATTCTGCCATCCATTCTTCTAAATCATCACCAAGCAAGTCTGGATCAAATAGTGATTGCGGGGCGGTGGCAGGATGTACTGACCAAATGGCAACGGCATAGTCGGTTGCCACAAAGCCAAGGGGACCAAAGCCAAGCCTTTCCATGCGTCTAGTAAGTAACATACCTAATGTTTGGTGCGCATTCCGGCCCTCAAAGCAGTAAGCAACTAGGTAATATTTACCACCTCTTTTAAAGCTCTCAACTAATAGAGCATCACGGCTAGGTAAGGAAGAGCGCTGTTTTTGCAAAGAAAGCCACCAAGATACATCATGTGGTAATAAGTGCCATTTGCTCTCATCCTCAAGGAGGTAACGGACTTTCTCAGACAGGTTCTGTGATAAAGGCAGCCGCCCGCCAGCATAGGCAGGTACCTTTGGTTCTGAGGCGGCGCTAATCTTTGTTTCAACCATATTAGCTTTGATGCCAACATATTCCAACATGCGTCCTGCAAATATGAAATGGTCCCCTGCGACTAGGTTCTGAACAAAATATTCCTCGATTTCCCCGAGGACAGGTCCGCCCCGCAATTTCACCTTCATGGTGACGGTTTCAACAATTGTCCCAATATTCATCCGCCATCTTTGCGCTACTTGTGGTGAAGCGATGCGCCATTTCTCATCAATCCCTCTCACAAGGCGATGAAACTGGCTGTAATGTTCGAGCGCATAGCCGCCAGTCGCGACAAAATCCAGAACGGCATCAAAATCAGAACGAGATAAGTGGTGATAAGGCGGGGCTGTAATCACTTGGTGGTACAAACTATCAGCATCAAAAGGGCCAGAAACTGCCATGCCCACAATATGCTGCGCTAGCACATCAAGGGCGCCATCATACGGTTCAGGATCATCAAGTTGCATCTCCTTCACAGCGTTAATAGCGGCAATTGTCTCCAGCACTTCAAAGCGATTAGCCGGCACCAAAATTGCTTTTGATGGGGCATCATATTGATGACCAGACCGCCCAATGCGTTGTACCAAGCGTGATACACCTTTTGGCGCGCCAATTTGCATCACGACATCAATATCAGCCCAATCAATTCCTAAATCCAGCGAGGAGGTGGCGACAACAGCATCTAATTTACCCTCGGCCATAAAGGCTTCAACTTTTCGCCTTTGTCCCACATCAAGTGAGCCATGATGAAGGCCAATCTTCAAATTATCATCATTGATCATCCATAAGGCTTGGAATAGCAGTTCAGCCTGAGCGCGCGTATTTACAAAGATAAGGCTCTTTGTATGTGTCTGAATCACTTGATATATTTCAGGTAAAGCATAATGAGCGGAATGTCCTGACCATGGTAATTCTGCCTCTGTTTCCAACATAGAGATGTGTATCTCTTTGTGGATTTGGGGCTGGATGATTGTTACATTTTTGGGACTGTTTGACAGCAATGAAGAAAATCGTTCAGGATTAGCAACAGTGGCTGATAGGCCAATCGCCCTAGCACCAGGACTTGCTTGACGGCATTTGGCGAGGCTCAATGATAATAA
>CALEYP010000019.1 GCA_937924895.1 uncultured Alphaproteobacteria bacterium | reverse complement strand
CACAGCGCAAGATGGTAATGCAATGTTCCGTGCTGGTAGAGGTGGTGAGGCTCTCGGTCTGTCCTTAACAGGCTCTGTCATTGGTGGTTTGTTTAGCGCCTTTGTGCTGGCTGTTTTTGCGCCATTGCTCGCAAAATTAGCAGCTCAATTTGGCCCACGTGAATATCTGGCCGTTTGTGTTTTTGGTCTGGCTGTTGTGGTGCGTGTTGCAGGGGCAAGCTTATGGAAAGGGCTGGCGATGGCCGGGCTTGGCCTATGGCTGACGACATGGGGAATTGATCCGCTCAGTGGTGGTGAGCGCTATACCTTTGGCACCTATCAATTTTATAGCGGTATCAAGCTTATACCTTTCTTGATTGGCATTTTTGCTGTCTCTGAAGTGTTCATTGGCGCGGAGCGCGCCCTAACCAAAATTGACTTTGATGCTAGCAGTCTGAAAATCACTATCCCTGGTTGGCAAAGGCTAAAGGAGCTGAAAGGCACCATTATGCGCTCATCGCTGGTCGGGACTATTATTGGTATTATTCCGGGTGAGGGCGCGGCTGTAGCCGCCTATTATGCCTACGCTGAGGAGAAACGTCGCTCAGACAAGCCAGATGAATTTGGCAAAGGTGCCCCGATTGGGGTTTTGGCACCAGAGACCGCCAATAATGCGACAGTGGGCGGTGCGTTGCTTCCGACAATGACTTTGGGTGTTCCGGGGACGCCGGCTGCAGCGATTTTACTTGGCGCTTTTGCGATTAATAACCTCACGCCCGGACCACGGCTCTTTGAAGAGCGTGGCGAGATTATGTATGCCATCTATATTGGTCTGTTCTTAATCAATATTGTGATGATGGTGATCGGCTATTTCGCTATTCGTTTTGCTGCTCAAATTATCAGAGTGCCTCAAAATATCGTTTTACCTTTGGTGTTTTTGCTCAGTGTAGCGGGAATTTATTCGACTTTCTCAAGCCTCTTTGCTGTTGGTATTATTATCGCAGCTGGTGTATTTGGCTATGTCATCAGAAAGCTTGGCTTTAGTGTTGCGCCACTTGTGATCGGTTTTGTACTGGGCGTGATTTTTGAAGATGGCTTCCGCCAATCCATCACCACATCCCAAGGCAGTATAATAGAATTCTTTAATACGCCTATCGGCCTCACAATCTATGGCCTGTTATTTTTAACTCTATTTGGTGCGCCTTTGTTGCGTCGTATGAAGTCATTCATGAAACGAGATGCCTCATGACAGATAAACCGAATATCCTCATTATCTATCCTGACCAAATGCGCGCCGATGCGATGGGTTGCGCTGGCAATAAGGTTGTGAAGACCCCCAATATTGATAGGCTAGCAAATGAGGGGATGCATTTCACCGAAGCCTATACAAGCTATCCCGTCTGCTGTCCGTTTCGGGCTAGTGTCCTAACAGGAAAATATGCGCAAGGCCATGGTATGGTGCAAAACCATTTTCCTCTTCGTGGTGATCAGACCTTT
>CALEYP010000018.1 GCA_937924895.1 uncultured Alphaproteobacteria bacterium | reverse complement strand
TTTTATAGGTTCGTTATGATTGCTCGCCTTGCCTCTATCCTTATTTCATGTGGTCTGCTGATTATCTTATCTGCCTGCGCAGCCCAAAACATTAAAGATGTGTCAAAGAGAGCGCCAACACTTGATTTGGAGGCGTTCTTTGAAGGTGATGTGATTGCCTATGGGATATTTGAAGATTACTCACAATCACTGAAACGCCAATTCCGTGTGAATATTCTTGGTACTGTGGCGGGAGATACGCTGACATTGGAGGAAGATTTTCTCTATGATGATGGTGAAACACAGAGGCGCGTTTGGGTTATTCGCAATTTAGGACAAACCGAAGAAGGCGTTACCCTTTATGAGGGGCAGGCTGATGATATTAATGGTGTTGCTCAAGGTGAGGTGGCCGGTAATGCTTTGCATTGGCGCTATTCGCTTGCGCTACCAGTGGGAGATACCAGCTATGATATCACTTTTGATGATTGGATATATCAGCAAGATGAGCATGTGGCGATCAATCGGGCGCGCCTGACCAAATTTGGGTTTGAAGTTGGGTCAGTGACACTTGTTTTCTTGCGCGGAAAAGCAGCAGAGGCGATTGGTCCTTTAGATCTCGAGGCATGGTAAGAAGAAGGCCCCATCTCCGAAGAGATAGGGCCTTTCCATCCGTAATGGCATCACGCTTGGGGAGGGAGGAGGAGGAAATTACACCATTACGAATTGCGCATGCCTATCAAGCGCGATGACTTGGCCATCTGGCGCTGTAAAACAGGCATAGAATTCATCTTTCATCATATTTTGGGCTGCTGTTTCAACCAGTTGAGGAATGTTATAGCCAATAGTTGATACAACTCGTTTCTCACTTTTGACTGTCATAGCTTTGAAATAAGTCACATTTATCACTGACATAACATTCCTCTCGGACTGCGTTTCTTCTCACTTTGTCAGAGCGTGGGAGTGTGTGTTCGCCCTGACAAAATTGATAATCACATATAACCATTAATTATTCGTTAACGTGAATTCACATTTGCGTGAGCAGGAAAAAGACTACCATTTTATCCATCCAGACATGGTTCGAATGTATCTTTTCCTTTTACGTTATGGGTGGTACCTTAACCTCATCCATGTGGGGAAAAGGTAGGTAATATGTCTGGTCAACCAGAAAATCCGTTTTTAAAGAGAGGCGCAGCGCCGCAACCCCCGCAAGAATCGCAAGGGCAGGGGCATCAGCCTACGGCAACAAATTCGCCACCTCCTGCGACAGGGGCGTTATCCTCTTTTGGCCAGTCACCCTTCGCCCAGCCTGCCGCTGCTCCTCAGATGCCGCCTCATGCACCTGGCCTCCCGCAACAACCGGCAATGCCACAACAAACAACCCAACAACAGGTGCCACAAGCGCCTCACGCCGCGTCACATCCCCTCCAGGCTCCACCGCCTGCCAATCAGATGCGACCAACGGGCGCGCCTGCTGGCCAGACAGGCTCGGCTCATCGCACAACATCTATTGACGCTTCAGCTCTCTCAGCAGGGAGCAAACGCCCTAGTCCCTTTGATTTTGCAGGTAATGGGGGTGGTAAACCACCTGCTACAACAGCTGGTGGCTCATCTGGCGGCGGCCCAGCTGGCGCGCGGGCGCAAGTGCAACGTTATAGTGCCTTGCAATTTACTGGCGGTGTTGGGGCTTATTACGGCATTGTAATCGTCAATATGTTGCTATCTCTTCTTACACTTGGTCTTTGGGGGCCATGGGCAAAGGTAAGGACGCTTCGGTTTTTTTATGGGAATACGGAGTTTCTGGAAGAGGGGTTCGAATTTCTGGCAACAGGGAAACAGTTATTTGTTGGTCGTCTAATTGCTTTTATGGCTCTGATCGCCCTTGGTGTGTTTGAACTTGTGCCTGTGGTAGGTCCTGTATTCTCTGTGTTAATTTTTACCTTGGCTGTACCGTTTGTTTTAAACAGGTCGCTCGGATTTAAAGCTCGTTATTTAACGTGGCGAGATGTGCGCTTTGATTGGCATGGCACGTTTGGCAAAGCTTTTGTCATTTTCATGATTTATCCCTTACTAAGTGTTTTGACCTTAGGCTTACTGCAACCCATTGCCGCAAGAGCCTTGCGCCAGCATTATATTGATAATCACGCTTTTGGTGCCGCACAATTTCACGCAGATTTGCCGCTTGGCGCGTTTTATGTGGCGTTACTAAAGGGTTTGATATTTTTCCTTATCATTGGGGCGTTAATCATGGGACCAGCCATATTTGCAGCCTACATTATGCTGTCGAATACTGGTTTATTTGAGGTCACTTCAACCGAAGAGTTTTATTTGCTCTTAGCCCTGTTAGATCAGACCCAGCAAGCCATCATCGCTCTTCCATTTTTTGCCTTTTTCTTTGTCGGATATATGACAAGTGGTTTTTACTTCGCGCTTGTGCGTCATATTATGGTGGCTCATGCGAGCTTAGCTGGCGGTATTCGGATGCGATCATCACTATCATCTTTCCGCTTTGCCTACATATTATTCACCAATCTTATTTTTAACATTGTAACGCTTGGTTTTGCGCATCCTTACACCGTGATTAGGCGCTATCGCTACCTCACAGAAACGATTGAAGTGCGTCCGATAGCTGATATGCGTGGCTTCATTGACCATCAAAAGAAAAGTGGGTTCTCAATTTTTGAAGAGGCAACTGAAATTGAAGGGCTATCAATTGATGTGTAGCGCCGTGATATGAAGCAGCTGCAAGGGCAATTCATCTTCTCGCGTTCGACAGATACAGCGCCTGTAACTCTGACATTTCCCGATGGCTGGATAACAGGCGATCCTGTGATTTGTGATGTCAAAGGTGCCATTTTCAAATTACCTATTGCTGAAATTAGCCCAGCAGAAGGGGCAAAGCGACGCCGCATCTCCTTTGTCGGAGGACATAAGGTCTATGTGCAAGCATCTGATTTTCCATCATTTTTGGAAAGGGGTAAATGGCAAAAACGGCTTGAAAAAGCAGAGAGAGGCCCGTGGTATATGCTAGCCCTTTATGGTGTCCTAACAGCTGTTATTTTATGGGCAGGCACTGTCTATCTTCTACCACGTCTTGCAGATTCTATGACGCGTTACATCCCTGATGAGGTTGTGGCTAATCTCTCACGTTCAACGCTAGCTACCTTGGATAGTTGGGTTTTGGAACCCTCCAATCTATCGGAAACTGAGCAGAAACAATTTCAGGATGCGTTTCTCGCCTTTCAGAAAGAGGCAGGTATATCGCCAGAGATACCTCTATTATTTAGGCGCTCTGATGTGTTAGGCGCCAATGCGTTTGCGCTTCCTGATGGGCCGGTGGTACTTCTTGATGAACTTGTGGCTATTGCACCGTCACATGAAGGGGTGATGGGTGTGTTAGCCCATGAAGCTGCCCATATTTATCACCAACATAACCGCCGAAATTTAGCCCGTTCGGGCTTATTTTCAGTACTTAATATCGCTTTTGGATTTTCTCAATTTGGTGATAACTCAGCACTTTTCGCTAAGAATCTTGTATTTTCTGGTTATTCAAGAGAGTTTGAGGTAGAAGCAGATAGAACCGCCCGCCAGTGGCTATTAGCCCAAAACTATGATCTAACCACCTTTGATGAGATGCTAGCAGCTTTGTATCATCAACATTGTGAAGACCCATGTCCAGATAAGCCGACAGGCTTATTTGACTCACACCCAAGCCTAGCTGATAGGCTCGCGATAGAGCCGCACTAGGCTAGCATCCAGCGCAGTGACATCAGCCTCATCGTGGGCAATGATAATAACGGCAAGGTCATAATCTTTCGTAATACGCTTTAAAAGGGCAATCGCGGTTTCTCTTGTCTCTGTGTCTAAGGCAGAAAAGGGCTCATCTAGGAGCAATAGGGGCTTATTCGTTAATAAGGCACGGGCAAGGCCAACACGTTGTTGCTGACCGCCTGACAAGTCTGAGGCAGGCCTATCTAAGAAAGCACCAATCCCAAGATTTTCAGCAACCTCTTGGATGGCGAGGACACACTCTTTATTAGATAGCTCTCGCGGCACACCAAGAGCCAAATTGCGCCGAACTGATAAATGCGTGAAGATATTATCGGACTGAAAAAGACAGGCGAGGGGACGCTCCCATACGGCCAGTGATACCAAATCCTGACCATCCCATGTCAATGTACCAGAGTGAGGTGTCTCAAACCCTGCAATTGCAGAGAGAAGAGTTGATTTTCCAACGCCTGAAGGGCCAACTATGGCGCATATGTCCCCTGGCTGAACGGTAAAGCTCGTACAAATTTGGCTATTTTCATCTTCAAATTGGATAATGACATTATGAGCGTGAAACATAAGACTACCTTGCTAGGAGGCCACGATAAACTTTGATTAGGTAATAGCTGATATAATAAAGGCTCAAAGCAGAGCCAAGCAACACCAACGCCAACAAATCAGCTTCTGCTGCCCCATATCGATTCATGAATTGAAACAAAAGATAAGGCAGCGTCTCAAATTCTTGCGAGCCAAATAAGGTAATAATCCCTAAATCGCCAAAGCTTAATGCGGCTGATAAGCCAAAGGCAAAAGCGAATTCCGCGCCCAATGCTGGCAATGTGATTAGGCGAAATCTTTGCCATATGCCCAATCGTAACGCGTGACAAAGCCTGTCAGTTTTATGCCAATGCGTTAATAAGGCCGGCGCTAGGATGCGATAGCAAAAAGGAAGAGATAACAGTGCGTTACCAAGTAATATAATATAAAAACCATAGTCAAATACAGCAACATAGGGCCGTAATAGAATAAAGAACGAAGTGCCAAGCACAAGGGCAGGAACAAGTAAGAATAACGAGTGGCTGAATTCAACCAGACGAGAGAGAAGGGGCCAATGCCGTCTTTGCGCTTCTGCTGCTGCCATCGCAAGACTCATGGCAAGGGTAACGGCACCTGTTGCAGCGCCGATAGCAAGCGCGACAGAATGGGCAAAGGCTGACCAAAATCGGGGTGTGCTGAGGAAGTCAATGCCCCCCCTAATATCACTATTGAATATCAATAAACCAAGTGGCACGAGCAGTAAGATGACTAAACCAAACCAAAGCAAGCCATCTCCTACCAGCCATATCTTGCTTTGATGGTCAGCACGAAGGGGCGCAGCATCTAAGACATTGTCCGACGCAAAGTTTGTTGAGCTTGGTTTGATGAAAACCAATATGATGGCACAAATCACTAATTGAATAACACATAAGACAGCCGCTTTTGAGAGGTCAAAATCAAAGCGGAGCGCGGTATAAATGCTGACTTCCATTGTTGTGATAGCAGGGCCGCCGCCAAGCATCAGAACAAGCGAAAAAGACGTAAAACACAGTAAGAAGACTAAGCCGCTTACCGATGGCAGTACCGTGCGTATCGCAGGCCATTCTATATGTCGAAAATAAGCGCCAGCTGAAAACCGTAACAACGCAGCATGACGATATTGTCCCTGAGGCACCGATTGTAGCCGAGATAGACAAACCCGCATAATAAGCGGAATATTAAAGAAACAATGCGCGAGCAACACAGACCATAATCCAAGCCTATCTGGTATGATAGCGCTGCCTCCCAATAATGATATGAAGCCAGATTGTCCCCATAATTTGAGCAGACTTATCGCAGCGACTGTGGTTGGCACTATCATCGCCATGAAACAACCCGCAAGGATCAGGCGTCGCAAGGGCCAATGCCAGCGACGATGGAGGGCAATAGCGCCTAATACACCGCCACAAACTGATAATATAACAGATAACAGCGCCTGAATGAGGGTGATATAAATGACATAGCCAAAATAAGGACGCGATAGAAGGCTGCTGATATTCGTATCCGCTAACCCTGCTTGATAGAGGCTAATAAGACAAATTGCGGCCAAACAGAAGAGGGCGCCCATGATGAAGGTTCCCCAAATAAGGCGGGTAAACCCACTATCATTGTGAGGAAGTCTCATAAATTAGCGCCCTTTCCCTTTAATTTGTGGCGGCTGATAGCCACTCATCAACCCAGGCTTGTTTGTTGTTTTTCACATCTTCGCCTGAAAATAGATAGGCGTTTTCTGGTGTGATCAAGCCGTCAAAGCCATCGGGAATTGCCGATGCCTGAGTTGGATACATCCAATTTGTAGTTGGAATAATCCCTTGAAATTCAGGGCCTTGGATAAATGCCATAAATTTCTTTGCTAACTCGGGTTGTGGCGCATTTTTCAACATTGCGGCCACTTCGATTTGCATATAGTGACCTTCGCTGAATGAGGCGGCGGCATATTGATCAACACCCTCGGCAATCTGATGATAGGCTGGCGAGGTGGAATAAGACATCACCATATCTGCTTCGCCTTCTAGGAAAAGAGAATAGGCATCCCACCATCCTTTTGTGACGGTCACAATTTTTGGGTTAAGCGCACGCCAGGCATCGGCGGCATCATCACCATAGACAGATTTCATCCATAATAAGAACCCTAGGCCTGGTGTTGCCGTGCGGGGGTCTTGAATAACAATCCGTAAATCATCATCAGCCTCTACAAGCGCTTGAAGTGATGCTGGTGGTGTTGCCATGCGTGTCTTATCGTAAACAAAGGCAAAATAGCCCCAATCAAAGGGCATAAACATATCATTGTCATAAGCAATTGGTAGATTGTCAGACTGTGCTGTCACACCGTGCGGCTGGAATAGACCAGTATCACGAGCAATCGCTGTGAGGTTTGTATCAAGGCCAAGAACTATATCAGCTTGCGATGAGGCGCCTTCAAGTTGAACACGTCCTAAAATGCCAATAGAGCTATCAAGTGATACGAAATTGAGGTCACAGTCACATGTGGCTTCAAAGGCAGTTTCTATTTGTGGGCCTGGACCCCATTCACTAGTAAAACTCTCATAAGTATAAATAGTCAGGACTGGTTTGGCCGATGCCATTGTTGGCATTGCCAAGAGCGCAGCAGCTGTTAGGCTTGCAAGTAGTTGTTTCATTTACGGCTCCATCTTGCGTGGGTCAAATGATGGGCCATACATGCTTTGGAAGTGCGGTGAGGGTTTCCTCTCGGACACTCTTTCCTCCGCCAGTATGACCTGGTTCAGGTTCTATGGGTTTAATTCTCAGAACTGATATGGATCAGAACTCCCCAAGAGTAACATCATCTTAAAATAAAAAATGCACCCCGTGAAGGGTGCATCCCAAAAGTTACTGGTGTCAGTGATTATTTTATGATGAATGGGGCGAGTGGGCCCAATATTATCATCAAATAACTGTCACCTTAAATGTCGCATAATCTATATTATGAACAAGTAAAGGTAGGTGATACGGCAGAACCAACTGTTGCTCTATATGAAGCAGCGTTTGGTGATGCGATGATATCAGTGAATTCAGTATCAGCTGTGTAAATCTCAATTGAGACAGAGCCTGAACCGTTCAACGCACCGCCACCAACTAGTGACCAATTGCTGCCGTCTGATGAGCCTTCAATGGTAATCATTGTTTCACCAGACACGCCAGTGAAGCCAAATGTTAAAGTATCAGATGAGCATGATAGCGATGAAAGCGAAGCGGCTTGTGCTGTGCCAGCTGTTAAAGCTGCACCAAGTACCAATGCTGTTGCGAATGTCTTTTTCATATCTTTGTCCTTTCCTCAGATAGAAAATGGGGATGCCCCACCCTGCTTAGCAGGATGGAACATCTTTACATAGGATTGTGAATGAGCGACCAAAGCCTGCAACATTGTTACATTTCTGTGAGTTAGCACCGTTAATCCACTTTAATGTATGCTGTGTTGGCCAGCTTTCAGAACATTGTGTTTTACCACCAGTGCTGACATTGGCATCACCACTTGATGTAGCAAAAATTGTTCTTGTACCATTTGGAATGATTGGTGAAGACAACGCTGCGTTGGCTGCCACGATATCCGCATGCGTGGCGATTGAACCGCCCCATGCTGCACATCTATCACGCGCACGGTGTAGTGCGTTGTAGTTCTTCCACCAAGCTGGCTCGCCAGTTGTCTTGTAGCCTTGCTGTGCACCAGCGATGGCTGCTTGTGTGTTGAATGAACCATTAATTGTGCGTGTACGGGTTGTACCGCCTACAGCACATGTCGCTGTTACTGTGTAGCTATTACCAGAGAAGACTGACGTATCAGCAACAATGTTACCTTTGCCAAGGTCGTTATAATTAACGCTAATACCATTGGTATTTGACGTGCAATTCCAATTCACAGACGCACAGATGGCAGGTGGGTTTGGCACCTGGAATGTTGTGCTTGCCCCTGTACAACCGGTTGTCAGATTAGCTAGTGGCACTGATGTATCAGCTGATGAGACCTGTGCTTCAAAGTGGTCAGCCAAAGCTGTTTCAAACGCGCCTGTTGTAAGGCCTGCTGTGGTAAGGCCTGACGCGAGAACGGTTGAGAAACATGATTGATCTTCATTTGGACCGCAATTATTGCCAGCGGCGATAGTCGCAACAGCTTGCGAAATACCAGCGGCTTGCAATGTGTTGGTATCAACCGTACCTGAGGCACCACCAGCAATTTCAACAACAACATGTTGGTTCAATGCTGTCGCATCAACATTTGATGAACAGGTATGTATGTTTTTAAAAGATGTATCATTGCCAATACAAGACTCAATGAATGAGATATGTAGTGGGTTTGTCAGGTTAACATCTGAGTCAGCTGTTGAGCCTGTTGCTGTCAAGACAGTTTGAATGTCTGTTGAGCTGATAGCCGTACCGCTGCCAATAGCTGTTGCAATTGTGTTAGCAGCGTTCAAGCCTTGTGTGCCAAGCACTTGCACAGCTGAATATTGTGCAAATGTCAAAGCAGAGCAATTTTTGCTGTGATTAGCTA
>CALEYP010000017.1 GCA_937924895.1 uncultured Alphaproteobacteria bacterium | reverse complement strand
TTTGAATCCGTCGCGTCTACCAGTTCCGCCACAGCCGCACAGCTGTAAGGTGTGCGCATAGTAATCATCTCTTTTCAGAATTACAATAAGAAATATATATCGGCTTACATAGCGTCATTTGGTCGCGCACCGATAAACTGCTTGTCAGCGCCTTTTGGATGGCGCACTATAGTGTTGGGGCTGGCTACGATGAAGAATGTATCGTAGGCAATGCCAGATGACATTCTCGAAAAGCGCAGTGGTCACACTCAATCTGTATCTCGTGCGCTCCGTTTGCTCTCTCGTCTTTCTGAGGAGCCAAATGGTATGTCTCTATCAGAGCTAGCAAGAGCTGTTGGGCTCGCGCCGTCGACTGCGCATAGACTTCTTACGACTTTACAGCTAGAGCGTTTTGTACGTTTCGAAGATAGCCGTTGGCTTGTCGGTGTGCAGGCATTTAATGTGGGCTCATCCTATTTGCGGGCACGTGATGTTTGTTTTATGGCGCGTCCTTATTTACGGATTTTGATGCAAGAAACCGGTGAGACAAGCAATCTTGCCTTGATAGAAGATCAGGAAATTGTCTATTTGGCGCAGGTTGAATCATCTCAAATGATGCGCGCTTTAGCAAAGCCAGGGGTGAAAGCCCCATGGACTTGTTCTGCTGTTGGGAAAGCCTGCCTTGCTTTCATGGCAAGACCGCAAGCTGAAAAGCTGATCCAATTAGCGGGTATTACGCAAATGACAGCCAAGAGCCATGTGACTGAAGCCACTCTCTGGCCTGATTTAGCGCAAGTTCAGCAAAATTATTTTGCGTTTGATGATGAAGAACATTCGCCTGGCTTACGCTGTGTTGGCTCACCTCTTTTTGATAGCCAGTCAAATGTCATTGGCGCTTTATCTATTAGCGGTCCCACTGTGCGTTTATCGCAATCTTCTATGACACAAGTTGGTAAATCTGTCTCGCGTATCGCACGCGAATTGACGAATGCCCTTGGCGGCACCTGGCCAGCAGGTTAATCATCAAGCTGTCTTACAAGCTTTATCAGCCGTTTCATCTGCTTATCATGAATATCGGCTTTGCATAGCGCATCATAGGTTTGCTCTAGATATTCGCGACATGGCCCGAGAAAACCCACAGCCTT
>CALEYP010000016.1 GCA_937924895.1 uncultured Alphaproteobacteria bacterium | reverse complement strand
AGCTATTCCCATTCCTATCTCGTCTGCGGATGCTACGTCATTGGGGCGGGATTGTTGACACCTGTCCTGATGCGTCACCTATCATCTCAAAGACAGATGTTGATGGGCTGTATTTCAACTGTGGGTGGGGCACTGGTGGCTTTAAAGCGACACCAGGTTCTGGCCATGTCTTCGCTGATTTGATTGCGAATGACCGCCCCAACAAAATCGCAGAACCCTATGCGCTGAAACGATTTGAAACGGGTTATTTGATTGATGAACATGGCGCCGCTGGCGTGGCACACTAGGAAGAGGATAAGCCTATGTTATTGATTTCTTGCCCTCATTGTGGGCCGCGAGACGAAGCGGAATTTAGCTGTGGTGGCGAAGCCCATATTGCACGCCCTCTTGCTGAGAATAGCATCACAGATGCACAATTTGCTGATTATCTATTCTACCGTCACAACCCGAAAGGGGTGTTCCTAGAGAGATGGCGCCATGCGGCTGGTTGTCGCCGCTGGTTCAATATGGTGCGTGACACTGTAAGCCACGAGATTATCGAAATTTATGCGATGGGTCAGATGCCAAAGACCAAAATTGGCAAAGACGCCTATGCAACAAATTGGCGCCGCGCATCAGAGGCTGAAAAAGCCGCTGTTCAAACGAAGAAGAAGGGAGCCAAATAATGGGACTCTTTCGCAAAGCTGATCCAATGCGTTCCCCAACCAGTGGACGTGTGAACCGGTCAAAAACCGTAAGCTTTACTTTTGACGGCAAACGCTATGAAGGGTTTGAAGGTGATACGCTTGCCTCAGCCCTGCTTGCCAATGGTGTGCATTTGGTAGGCCGCTCATTTAAATATCACAGACCGCGCGGCATTATGGCTGCTGGCGCTGAAGAAGCCAACGCCTTGGTGCGCGTTGGGGCTGGCGCTTATGCCGAACCTAATCTTCGCGCGACACAGGTAGAGATTTATGACGGCCTTGTCGCAGAGAGCCAGAACCGTTTCCCATCACTGAAAGTAGATGTCGGGGCGGTGAACTCCCTTCTTAGCCGGTTCTTCCCAGCGGGCTTTTACTATAAAACCTTTATGTGGCCCGCTTCTTTCTGGATGAGCTATGAGCATGTCATTCGCCATGCTGCTGGCCTTGGGAAAGTCGCAGACGACCCGCAAGATCCTGACCGCTATGAGCATACTCATGCGCATTGTGAAGTGCTTGTTGCCGGTGGAGGTGCCACAGGTTTGATGGCAGCCTACCAAGCCGCTCTGTCAGGGGCGCGCGTCATTTTGGCTGATGAACAAAATGAATTTGGTGGCTGGTTACTTGGCGAAAGTGACGTCACAATTGATGGTCAAGATGGCACTGCGTTCATTGCTGATTTGGTCAGCAAGCTTGAGGCGATGGATAATGTAACATTATTGCCGCGCACATCGGTGTTTGGCTATATGGATCATAACTTCCTCACCTTGTGCGAGAAAGTCACCGACCATCTGCCAAGCCGCCCTGCCCATCTGCCACGTCAGCGTATCTGGAAGGTGCGCGCGACTGAGGTTATTTTGGCCACTGGCGCGCATGAAAGACCACTTGTCTTCTCTGGTAATGACTTACCAGGGGTGATGCTAAGCGGTGCCGCACGTCTCTATGCTAATCGCTATGGCGCCTTGCCAGGCCGCCGTGTGGTCATCAGCACGAACAATGATGATGCCTACCGTACTGCCCTTGCGCTTCATAAGCATGGCATCTTTATCCGTGCGATTGCCGATATCCGTCCTGCACCCAAAGGGCCATTGATGAAGCAAGTGCAAGAGGCTGGCATCGAAGTGCTTGCTGGTCATGCCGTTACTGCGGCGGCTGGTAAGTTGCGGGTTGGCACTGTTGAAGTCTGCCCAGTATCTGAAGATGGTGCAGAAGTAACAGGCGAAGCGCGTCATATGGATTGCGATCTTGTGTTGATGTCTGGCGGCCTATCGCCAGCTGTTCATTTGCACTCGCAGGCACGTGGTAAATTGAAATGGGATGATAAGCAGCTTTGCTTCTCGCCATCAAGCGTTCATGAGCGTGAACAATCAGTTGGTGCCGCCAATGGCGTGTTTGACCTTGCCAAAGGCTTAAAAGAAGCGAGCAAAGTAGCGTTAAAAGCAGTGAGCCGCCTCTCGCTGTCAGCTGATGAAGTGGCGCAGCCGGATGTGGTAGCCCCGAAGCAATCCTATCAGCCGGTTGCAACATGGGCGATTGCCAATGGTTTGCCAGCTGGTCAAGGTGACAAAGCCTTTGTTGATTTCCAGAATGATGTCACAGGCTCAGATATTAAATTGGCTGTGCGTGAAGGCTATCATTCAGTCGAACATGTGAAGCGCTACACCACAACAGGTATGGCGACTGACCAAGGAAAAACCTCTAACATCAACGCGCTTGGTATTTTGGCTAACTCGCTACAGAATGAAATCCCAAATGTGGGAACTACAACATTCCGTATGCCCTACAGCCCAACAAATATCGGGGCAATTGCGGGCCGTGATATTAAAGGCCTGTTTGATGTTATTCGCACAACTCGCATGGATAGCTGGCATAAAGAAGCTGGCGCGACTTACGAGCATGTGGGCCAGTGGATGCGTGCCTGGTATTATCCTCAGAATGGGGAAACCATGGAAGAGGCCGTAAACCGCGAGGTAGTCGCAGCCCGTCAAACCGCTGGTTTGCTTGATGCCTCAACCTTGGGCAAGATTGATATCCGCGGTAAGGATGCCGCCGAATTCTTAAACCGCATCTACACCAATGCATGGAGCAAGTTGCCGGTCGGTCGTTGCCGTTATGGCTTGATGCTCAAAGATGATGGCATGGTGATGGATGATGGTGTGACAACACGCCTTGGTGAAAATCACTTCCATATGACAACCACAACAGGCGGCGCGGCTGGCGTCCTTGATTGGTTGGAAGAATGGCTTCAGACCGAGTGGCCTGAGCTAGATGTGCACCTCACATCTGTCACAGAGCAATGGTCAGTGGCCACCTTATCAGGCCCGCTCGCCAAGCAAATCCTGATGGAAGCCGGATGCACAGCTGATCTGTCAGATGAAGCCTTCCCTTTCATGAGTATGAAGGATGCCCATATTGCCGGTTTGCCAGCGCGTCTATTCCGCATTTCTTTCACAGGCGAGCTATCCTATGAAATTAATGTACCAGCCCGCTATGGCCTAGCCTTATGGAAAGCGTTGATGAAAGCTGGCGAACCACATGGCATTACCCCATATGGTACCGAAGCCATGCACGTACTACGTGCGGAAAAGGGCTTTATCATTGTTGGTCAAGAAACAGATGGCACCGTCACCCCTCTTGATTTGGGCATGGATTGGATTGTTTCAAAGAAGAAGGACGACTTTATTGGGAAGCGCGCCTTAGAACGCAAATCAATGGCGAATTCTGAGCGCAAGCAACTCGTTGGCCTTTTGACAACAGACCCCAAACAAGTCATCCCAGAAGGAGCGCATGCTGTGCTAGACCCGCACCAGCCAATGCCAATGGCGATGCTAGGTCAGGTGACATCCTCTTATTATTCACCGAATCTAAAGAAGTCGATTGCGATGGCCTTATTGAAAAATGGTCATGCTTTGAAAGGCACAAAGGTGTATTTCCCGATGTTAGACGGGCAGGACCCAATCGAGGCCGTCATTACTGACACGGTATTTTATGATCCAAAAGGAGAGCGTCTCAATGGCTAGTCAAGCAAAGCCCAGCTTGCAGGGGAATTCTGCATTTCATGGCATTCAAGCCGTCTCTCACCCCCATCCAGAAGGTGGTAAGCCTGGAGTGGTGATTGAAGAGGTCGCATTTCAGGGAAAATTGAACCTGCGTTGTGATGCGGCTTTCCATAAAGCTGTGACTAAAATCATGGGGTTTGACACGAACGCCCCTGCTAATCGTATGAATAAGGCTGGTGACCGTCTGGCAGTATGGCTCGGTCCAGATGAGGTGATGCTTTTGGTTGAGGCAGGCGCAGAATCAGCCCTTGCTCAGCAAATTAATGATGCTGGCAGCACAACTCATATGGCGGTGACTGATATCACAGATGCCATGACCACCCTGAAACTGACAGGTGAAAGCATCCGTACAGTTTTGGCAAAGGGCTGTGCGCTTGACCTTCATAAAGATCACTTCAAAGCAGGTGATGTGGCACAAACGATTCTATCGCACGCTGGTGTCACGCTAATCTGTTGCGCTGATGATAGCTGGCTCGTTCTGTGCCGCACAAGCTTTACAGATTATGTCGTGTCCTACCTTGCAGATGCCGCCTTAGATTGCGGCTGTCAGGTCAAAGTCTAACAAATACAAATATGGCATGAAAAAAGGCTGGCATATATGCCAGCCTTTTTTATTGGTGTTTCCCAGATTAAAACTCGCTATCTGGAAGCGCTTCTTTTTGTTTTGCAATAAAGGCCAGCAATGCCTCATTGATGCCCTCATCAAGATGAGGCGCTTCATAAGATGCCAACATCTCTTTGGCACGGGCACGGGCGCGGTCATGTGATTCAACATACCCCTCTGATGACCATTGCTCAAAGGTTGTATTATCAGCCAATGAGGAACGCCAGAACGCATCCTCAAAGTTAGCTTGTGTGTGAGATGAACCAAGGAAATGCTGACCTGGGCCTGTTTCACGCAAAGCATCCATCGCCTGACCATTATCTGAGACATCAATTCCAGCTGTCAGTGAGCCCATCATTGTCAACTGGTCAGCATCAAGCAACAGCTTGGCATAGTCAGAGACAAGGCCACCTTCCATCCAACCAGCAGAGTGAAGCGCAAAATTTACGCCTCCCATCACGGTTGGAATAATAGTGTTAGCAGATTCATAGGCAGCCTGTGCATCCGCTGTCTTTGAGGCTGTTAAAGAGCCGCCAGAGCGGAACGGCACCCCAAGGCGACGCGCTAATTTCGAACAACCATACAGCACTTTTGCAGGCTCAGGCGTACCAAAGGTTGGCGCACCTGTCTGCATAGAGATTGAGCTCGCAAAGCTACCAAAGATAACAGGCGCACCAGGATTAACCGCTTGTGTGAAGGCGATACCTGACATGGCTTCTGCCAAAGTCTGAGCAAGCGTACCAGCAACAGACACAGGTGACATTGCACCTGCCAAAATGAATGGAGACAAAATCACACCTTGATTATGACGCGCATAGACCTTCAACGCCCCCAACATGGTATCATCCCATGTCATAGGTGAGTTGGCGTTAATCAATGAGACCATGACTGTGTTGTTATCAACAAACTCATCACCCATCACGATTTTTGCCATATCAACCGAATCTTGTGCGCGGTTTGGCGCTGTGACAGACCCCATAAAAGGCTTATCTGAATAACGCAGATGGGTGTAAATCATATCCAAGTGACGCTTGGTGATCGGCACATCCACAGGCTCGCATACCGTCCCGCCTGAATGGTGCAGACCTGGCAGCATATAGACGAGCTTCACAATATTTTGGAAGTCTTCTAGTTCGGCATAGCGGCGTTCATTATTCAAATCACGCACAAATGGTGGACCATAGACCGGGGCGAAAACCGTATTCTTGCCGCCGATTTCAACAGAGCGAGACGCATTGCGCGCATGCTGGGTGAATTGTGACGGTGCCGTTTCGCACATCTTGCGTGCCAACCCACGAGGGAAATGGACACGCTCGCCTTTCACATCACAGCCAATATCCTTCAAGATTGAGAGCGCTTCTGCATCATCGCGGAAATCAATGCCAATTTCTTCTAGAATGGTTTCGGCATTATTTTCAATAATTTCGCACGCCTCATCAGAGAGGATATCAACAGGCTCAATCTGGCGTGTGATGTAGGGTGCTGCCTGCTCTGCGCCAGCACCACCACGCGCACTCCGACGTGCATCTCTGCCACCACCACGGCGGCTGCGTCTTTCAGTTGTTTGTTCACTCATTTTTGTGTCCTTTTTGACATAAATTGTGACAATGAAATGTTAGCTGGTCCCGTTAACCCCTTAGGCACGCAAACAGGCATTTTGAGGATCGAAAGGTGATTCCTCAATCACTTCTGCTGTGAAACGTTGGCCTAGAATATCAATCTCAAATGTCTGACCAATATCTGCTAGTTCTGGCTTGACCATCGCCAAGGCAATTGAATAGCCGACACGGAACCCATAGCCGCCAGAGGTACAACGCCCCACAAGCTCACCATTTTGATAGAGCGGGTTACCACCGATTGGGTCAGCATCAATCGTATCATGCACTTTCAAGGTGACGAATTGGTTAGCAAAGCCTTTTTCCTGCCATGCGACCAAGCCGTCACGACCGATAAAGTCATCTTTCTTGAGGTTCACGAACCGGTCTAGGCCAGATTCCAAGGCCGCATATTCAATCGACATCTCTGTGCCAACCATGCGGTATGATTTTTCTAGACGCATCGCATCCATTGCACGAATACCAAATGGCTTAATCCCGAGATCAGCCCCTGCTTTGAACAAGGCGTCAAAGATATGGTTCTGATATTCAATCGGGTGATGCAATTCCCAACCCAATTCGCCAACGAAGTTCACACGAGCGGCGATAGATGGTGCCAAATGCACATCAATTTTTTGGGCCGACAACCAGGGGAAGGCTTCGTTCGATAGATCAGACAAGGTCAAACGCTGCAATAGCTCACGTGACTTTGGACCTGCTAGCACCAACACACCCATAGAATTTGTCAAATCTGTGAACGTCACAGACCGATCGGTTGGCATATGCTTTTTAATCCAATCATGGTCAAGACGCTGTGCCGCGCCTGCTGATACGATGTAGAAGCTATCATCTGATTCACGCATGATGGTGAATTCTGAATGCACGCCACCACGAGGGGCCAAAGCATGTGCCAAGGTGATACGGCCTTTTTTGCGTGGCAATTTATTGGCGGTCAAATGCTCAAGGAATGCTTCTGCACCTGGACCTTCAACACGGCATTTGGCAAAGGCAGACATATCAAGAACACCGACATTCTCAGTCACATTCTTGACTTCATTGCCGACATGCTCAAACCAGTTTGAACGGCGGAATGACCAGTGATCTTCTTGTGCTGTGCCTTCTGGTGCAAACCAGTTCGCACGCTCCCAACCAAATTTATTCCCAAAGACAGCACCCATTGATTTTAGACGATCATAGCAAGGGGCTGTACGCAACGGACGAGCGGCTTCACGTTCTTCATCAGGATAGTGAATGGTAAAGACATTCGCGTAAGCTTCTTCGTTCTTTTCCTTCAAATAGCTCTTTGTGGCATAGGAGCCAAAGCGACGAGGATCGACACCATTCATGTCAATGGTTGGCTCGCCTTCGACAATCCATTCAGCCAACTGCCAACCAGCGCCGCCAGTGGCTGTAATACCAAAGCTATGGCCTTCATTGAGCCAGAAATTTGGCAAATCCCAAGCTGGACCGATGATAGGGCTACCATCAGGTGTATAGGCAATCGCGCCATTATAGACCTTTTTCACACCAACCTCTGCGAACGCAGGCACACGGTGAATGGCTGATTCAATATGCGGCATCAAACGTTCAAGATCTTCTTGGAAGAGCTCATATTCTGAATCATCTGATGGGCCGTCAAAATAGCAAACAGGCGCGCCAACTTCGTAAGGGCCGAGGATCAGGCCACCATTTTCTTCGCGCATATACCAGCTGCCATCTGATTCACGAAGCACGCCCATTTCTGGCAAGCCTTTGGCTTGGCGCTCTTGGATGGCTGGATGCGGCTCTGTCACAATATAGTGATGTTCAACAGGGATCACAGGGATGTCTAGGCCAACCATACGTCCTGTCTGGCGCGCAAAGTTACCTGTACATGATACAACATGCTCACATGTGATCTCACCCTTATCTGTGGTGATTTTCCACTCACCAGCTTCGGTGCGCTCAATCGCAGTCACAGTGGTGTTACGATAAATCTCGGCACCATTATCACGGGCGCCCTTTGCCATAGCTTGCGTCAAATCAGCTGGCTGAATGTAGCCATCATCTGGGTGACGGATGGCACCGATAAGACCATCAGCTTGCGCCAATGGCCAATGTTCGACCACTTCCTCAGGTGTCAGAACTTCGACATTCACCCCGATAGTTTCTGCCACACCCTTATATTGCATATATTCATCCATGCGGTCCTGATTGGTCGCAAGACGGATATTTGACACACGAGAGAGGCCAGCATGCATGCCTGTTTCTTCTTGAAGACGGCCATAAAGCTCTACTGAATATTTGTGAATCTGACCAACAGAATAAGACATATTGAAAAGTGGCAACAAGCCAGCAGCGTGCCATGTCGATCCAGATGTCAGCTCTTTTCTTTCAATAAGCACAACATCTGACCACCCTTTTTTAGCAAGGTGATATAATGTACCAACACCGACGGCACCACCGCCAATCACGACGACTCTAGCATGTGATTTCATCTTATCTGTCCTCTCACATATAACGATCTAACCGGATCTTAACTGTACAGAAGTGACAAGTGAAAAGAAGCCTTTATCCGACATTCCTTGCGCTAGAATGCGCATAGGCGGCGCAGTGTCTCACAACGAGTGAGACACCCTGTTCGCATTATGACAAAAATCTGTCTGATTTTAAGGATAGAGGCGTGCCGCCTGCCATGCGCCTTGGCCATCTTGCGTGAATCGAAACCGATCATGCAGGCGAAAGGCGCCATCTGCCCAAAATTCAATCTCAGCTGGACGGATCAAAAAGCCACCCCAATGCGCTGGACGAGGCACATCATCCGTGAACTTTGCATCAAATTCTGCTACACGATCGGCCAGAATTTGGCGCGTTGCCAAAGGTTGTGATTGCTGTGATGCCCAAGCACCGACGCGTGATCCACGATGCCGAGACGCAAAATAAGCATCTGATTGTGCCGCTGGCACCTGTTCCACAGACCCGACAACGCGAACCTGACGACGCAATGACTTCCAATGCATGGTAAAGGCCGCCTTTCCAGAGGCAAGCAACTCACCTGCCTTGCGGCTTTCATAATTGGTGTAAAAGACAAAGCCCTCTTCTGACCATTCTTTCAGTAACACCACACGCACAGATGGTTGACCATTCGCATCCACACTTGCCAATGCCATGGCATCCGGATCGTTTATTTCTGTTTTCTTAGCTTCTTCAAACCAGTCATGGAACAGTTCAAAGGGTGAGTGTGTTAAGCTATCGGCATGGAGCGGGCTTTGCGTATCTTGGCTCATCTTTGGTCTCTTTTGTAAAATAGCATTCTGACCCTAAGCTAAGCCGTTAGTACCAGAATACAAGCGGCAATCATGCCACCAAGATGCGGCTATTTGCCCGCCAATCATTTTTGCGAAAAAGTTAGAGCCATAAATTTGCCCTAATTGGCGAAAAGTATTATGTATAAGACACAAATAGGGAGATTACTATGAAACTATCTGCGATTCTTACGTTATCGGCCGCTGCGGCAACTCTTATCTTCCAGCCGGTGAGCGCTGAGACACGCAGTGAATCTGTGCTTGGTACTGTGACATATGTTGAGACGTTAACAAGCAACATTGTGCGCAAAGTCCCAAGCGATGAGCGTGTTTGTCGTACAGAAGATGTGCCGATTTACAGCGAAGCCTCTGGCGGTGGTGAAGGTAATATTGGCGGATTGATCGTTGGCGGCCTCATCGGGTCAGCCATCGGTAATAAATTGTCAGATTCAAATGGTGGCGGGGCTGCCGGTGCTGTGGCTGGCGCGTTGCTTGGCCATGAAGCCTCTAAGAAAAACCAGAGCAAGGGGGAAATCGTCGGCTATCGCCAGCAAGAAGTTTGCGAAGTGCGGCGTGTTGTTCTGGAAGAAACAAGCACCAGAATTGATGGCTATAAGGTCGAAGTGGAAGTTGATAACCGCATTGTCACATTGAATGCCAAGCGCCCCTATGAGAAGGGCCAGCGCGTTGAATTAAACAAGCGTACAACTTACAGCCTCCAATAGAGCAGCATATCGTCATCTTCATTGTCTTCAAATCGTAAGACGTCACTAACATGGGAATAAGTAGAATGAGTGGTTCACAAGGAATTATGGCAGGCAAGCGTGGCCTGATTATGGGTGTCGCCAATGATAGATCAATCGCGTGGGGCATTGCCTCAGCCGCTGCGGCACAAGGTGCTGAATTAGCCTTCACCTATCAGGGGGATGCATTGCGCAAACGTGTCGAACCACTTGCCGCTTCTATTAACTCTGAGATGGTGATGGAATGTGACGTAACAGATGATGCATCAGTGGATGCTGTTTTCTCAGAGCTCGAAGCCAAATGGGGCAAGCTTGATTTTGTGCTTCATGCCATTGCCTATTCTGACAAAGAAGAGCTGAAGGGCAAATATGTCGATACCACACGTCAAAATTTTGACCGGACAATGGACATCTCTGTTTATTCTTTTACAGCGATTGCTAATCGCGCCTCAAAATTGATGACTGATGGCGGCTCATTGCTGACTTTGACCTATTATGGCGCTGAGCGTGTGATGCCTCATTACAATGTGATGGGTGTGGCAAAAGCCGCGCTGGAAGCGTCTGTCCGCTATTTGGCCGTCGATCTTGGTGGTCAGAATATCCGGGTGAATGGCCTATCAGCTGGCCCCATGAAGACTTTGGCCGCCTCTGGCATTGGTGATTTCCGTTATATTTTGAAATGGAATGAATATAACTCACCATTAAAGCGGAATGTCACGTTGGAAGATGTTGGTGGCGCAGGTGTCTATCTATTGTCTGACCTATCATCAGGCGTATCAGGTGAAACACATCACGTGGATTGCGGTTATCATGTGGTTGGTATGAAGGCCGTTGACGCCCCAGACATCACCACTGTGTAACCCTAACAAGGTAGGCGCTCGCATCCTTTCATGCGCGCCTGCCCGACCCTATCAGGAAGCCCTCTATGTCAGATAACAGCTTTGGCAAACTATTTTCATTTACGAGCTTTGGTGAAAGCCATGGAAAAGCCATTGGATGTATTGTTGACAATGTGCCGCCAGGCTTGCCTCTGACAGAGGCTGATATTCAGCCCTATCTTGACCGCCGTCGCCCTGGACAATCTCGGTTTGTCACCCAAAGACAAGAAGCTGATCAGGTTGAAATCCTGTCAGGCGTGTTTGAAGGCAAAACAACAGGCACACCGATTAGCCTGCTTATCTGGAACACCGACCAGCGATCAAAAGATTATGGCGAGATTGCCCGTCAATTCCGCCCTGGCCATGCAGATTATACCTATCAGGCCAAATATGGCATTCGCGATTATCGTGGCGGCGGTCGCTCTTCGGCTCGTGAAACAGCGGTGCGCGTGGCAGCTGGTGCCATTGCTGATATTGCGTTGCGTCATATTCTAGGAGCCAGCTATAAAATCATTGGTTCCGTTGTTCAAATTGGCCCCCATCGCATTGACCGTAACCAATTTGATGAAACCGCCATTGATCAAAACCCCTTCTTTTGTGCTGATGCACAGGCGGCCAAATCTTGTGAAGCCTATCTTGATGAGGTGCGTAAAGAGGGGTCATCAGCCGGGGCTATTTTAGAGATTTCAGCAAGAGGGATTCCTGCCGGTTTAGGACAGCCGCTTTATGGCAAATTAGATGCAGAACTGGCCTCTGCGATGATGTCTATCAATGCTGTAAAGGGTGTTGAGATTGGGTCTGGCTTTGAGCTTGCTGCGCTTGATGGCAGAGAGGCTGGCGATGAAATGCGCCAAGGCGAGACAGGTCCTGCCTTCTCCTCTAACCATGCCGGTGGTATTTTAGGCGGTATCTCATCTGGTCAAGATGTCGTTGTGCGTATCGCCATCAAACCAACCTCATCCATTTTAACAGAACGTCAATCGCTCGATATTGAGGGGAATGAGGTCAATGTCCGCACCAAAGGTCGTCATGACCCGTGTGTGGGTATTAGAGGCGTGCCTGTGGCTGAGGCGATGATGGCCATTGTCTTGCTTGACCAGCTTATGCGTCATCAGGCGCAATGCGGCATCATGCCCTCATAATTTGCGGGCAGCGAGTAAGAATTCCTGATTGCCATCCGGCCCTGTAATGGGGCTATCTGCGGTTCCGATGACATCCCATCCTTGGGTGTGAAACCACGCGACCATATCGTCTAAGACTTGCTGACGCAGGCTCTCATCTTTGACGATACCACCCTTATCAAGGCCGCTGCGCCCTACTTCAAATTGCGGTTTCACAAGACAAATGGCTTCGCATCCTTGCGGTGCCAATGTCATTGCGGCTGGTAATGCTAGCGTCAAAGAGATGAAAGACACATCACAAACGATAAGTTGAAAAGGCTCTGGCACATGGCTCGCATCTAGATAACGGGCATTACATTTTTCGACAGAGGTAATACGAGAATGTTTGGCAAGTGATGGGGCCAACTGACCATGCCCGACATCAATGGCGTATATATGCGCTGCCCCATGACGCAGGCATACCTCGGTGAAGCCACCCGTTGATGCCCCAATATCAAGGCAGATTTTATCTTGTGGGGTAATGGCCGGAAATGCGTCTAGTCCGCCTAGTAACTTCAGCGCGCCGCGGCTCACCCATTTAGTTAAGGGGCTGTCAATGGAAATGGTGGCGCCTTGTGGTATTGATTGGCTGGCTTTTTTGAGAGGGATGTCATTTACCAAGACAGCCCCGGCCTCAATCAATTCTTTGGCTTTTTGCCGGCTTGCCACAAACCCATTGGCAAGCAGATATTGGTCTGCCCGCATCACACCCACTTTTACACATCATCTTATGAAGGGGCGTCCCCTTCATTACTAACATCTCTTAGGGGGCTTTGGCGCGTGTGGCCTCTGCCTCACCTAACATATCTTTGGCCAATGCCACCAAATGCGCGGCGTCAATTCCAGCCATAGCCAGCTGACCTGGGCGCCCCGCATGGTCAATATACTCATCGGCAATTGTCGCAACACGAATCTCGCAGCCTTTTTGCAACAAACCTTCATTCGCGGCAAATTGTAAAAGATGGGCAGAGAAGCCGCCGGGGCTTGATTCCTCGACGATTAATAACGCTTTATGCGTCTCAATCAGTTTTGTGACCAATGCGCGATCAAATGGCTTAGCAAAACGCGCATCTGCGATGGTAACTGATACACCCTCATCTTCCAGTTGGGCAGCAGCCTTTTCAGCTTCATCTAGCATCACCCCGAGGGAGAGAATGGCCAAATCTTGCCCTTCAGACAATACACGCCCCTTACCAATCTCTAAGATCTCTGGCGTATCAGGCATAGCCACGCCACGCCCTTCCCCACGCGGGAAACGTAACGCCGATGGCCCCTCATCATAAGCCGCAAAGGTTTTCATCATGTGAACCAATTCTGATTCATCAGAAGGGCAAGCAATCATCATATTGGGAAGGCAGGACAGGAAAGCCAAGTCAAAGACGCCGCCATGCGTTGCCCCATCAGCCCCAACAAGACCCGCCCGGTCAATGACAAAGCGCACAGGCAAATTCTGAATCGCCACATCATGAACAAGCTGATCATAACCGCGCTGCAAGAAGGTTGAATATATCGCCACAAACGGTTTGAGCCCCTCGGTCGCCATACCAGCGGCAAAGGTCACCGCATGCTGTTCAGCAATCCCAACATCAAAGACCTTCTTTGGATGCGCTTTTTGCACCTTATCAAGGCCGGTGCCTGATGGCATGGCGGCTGTCACAGCAACAATGGCCGGATCATCATCAACGAGCTTAATCAATTCCTGGGCGAAAACTGATGTATAATTTGGAATATTGCTTGCGGGCTTCACCTGCTCGCCTGTCACAACATCAAATTTTGGTACCGCGTGATATTTTTCAAAAGACGGGCTTTGAAACGGATGGCCCTTCCCCTTCTCTGTTACACAATGAACCAGCACGGGGCCTGTTACTTCGCCATCACGCAAATTCTTCATTAGCGCGACAAGCTGGCCAACATCATGGCCATCAATGGGGCCAATATGGGTAAAGCCAAGCTGTGAGAAGAGGCTTTGCGCGCCAACAATCTCTTTTGCTAGGGAATGGGCCCGTTTGGCAGTTTGTTCAATTTCCGCAGGGAAACGGCTTGCCACCTCTTTCAAAATCCCCTTGAGGGACTGGTAAGGACGTGACGTCACAAGCTGTGAGAGATAAGATGATAACGCGCCAACAGGCTGGGCAATCGACATATCATTATCATTCAGGATAACAATCAGATTGGAGTGATCGGCGCCCGCATTATTCATGGCCTCATACGCCATACCAGCTGACATCGCGCCATCACCAATCACCGCAATGACATGATTGTGGCGGCGCTGCATATCACGAGCCACGGCCATCCCATATCCTGCGGAAATAGAGGTGGAGCTGTGCCCTGCCCCAAAGGGGTCAAATTCTGATTCTGAGCGTTTAGTAAAACCAGACAACCCACCTTCTTGACGCAAGCTGCGCATTTGATGACGGCGACCTGTGAGTATTTTATGCGGATAGGCCTGATGACCAACATCCCAAATCACCCTGTCATCAGGTGTATTAAAAACATAATGCAGGGCCACTGTGAGCTCCACCACCCCAAGACCAGCGCCTAAATGGCCGCCTGTATGAGACACATGGCTAATCATATCGGCGCGCACTTCATCGGCAAGCTGGCGCAATTGCGCCTCCGGCAAAGCACGCAAATCTGCCATGGTTTCAATTTGATCTAATAATGGTGTGTTATGCTGGCTCACAATGCGCCTCTAAACCCGTCTATTATCTCTATCTTATCTATACGTGTCACTTAGTGCGACCGGTTTATCACAAAATGTGCAATTTGGTGAAGTTCGTCTGCGCCATCACCATATGGTGAAAGGGCAGACAGGCTGTCATTCATCAGCCTTTCCGCAAACTCCTTCGCCCCCTCAAGACCATAAAAATCAACAAAACTAGCTTTACCTTGGTCTTTATCACGTCCCGCTGGCTTTCCCAAAGCCACCCCATCCTGTGTCACATCCAAGAGATCATCTGCGATTTGAAAGGCAAGGCCAAGTGGCGCTGCAAACTGATATAGATCATCTTGCAAGGCAGCAGTGCCACCCACAGCCACAGCCCCCATCACAGGCGCAGCTGCAATCAGCGCACCTGTTTTCATAGCCTGCATTTCTTCTGTCTCTGCTGCGGTAAAGGGCATGCCTTGGCGGGCTGCTTCATCTGCTTGCAAATCACGCATTTGCCCCCCTGCCATGCCAGCAGCCCCGCTTGCGGTTGCGAGCAAACGGATCAGGTGATGCGCAACAGATACAGGCAAGGCCTCATTAGTTAATAAAATAAAGGCCTCTGTCTGAAGGGCATCGCCGGCCAAAATCGCTGTGGCCTCGTCAAATGCAATATGGGCGGATGGTTTACCGCGACGTGTATCAGCATCATCCATCGCCGGCAAATCATCATGAATGAGAGAATAGGCATGAATAAATTCAAGCGCTGCCGCAGCGATAATTGCTGGCTGCAAAGACTGATCATCTGCCACCTGCCCTTGTTGGTGAAGCGCAAGACGAGCCGCAGACAAAGTCAAAGAGGCACGCACTCTTTTGCCGCCATTTAACGCACCATAGGCCATCGCGTCATGCAGCTGACTGGCTGGGCCCTGTAGCGAGGCAAAATAGGATGTCATATAGCTGGTAATGGTGGCTGCATCTTGTTCAATGATGGCCGCGATAGGAGCTGTCATACGGATACCTTTACTGCGCGGTGAGGCATGTTACAAGACAAGTGGGGCGCCAGCCTTCACCGGCGTCACGCTACGATTGGGCAGCAGGATCAAAGGGGGCAGCAGATGATGCAACATCGCCAGCCGCTGGTACATCAATCTTCTCAACCTTGAGACGGGCTTCTTCCAATCGCTTTTGACAATGCGCTTTCAAAGCGGTTCCTTTTTCATAGGCTGTGATCGCCTCATCCAGAGAAATATCACCACGTTCTAATGTTGTGACAATCTCTTCTAATTGGCGAAGCGCGTCTTCAAAGGAAAGTTCGGTTGTATCTGACATAAGATGCGCCTTTATTTCTCGTTGATGGTTGTGGCGATAGCTTTGACCATATCAGAAATGCGGCGTCTGACATGTGGTGCTGTAATGGAATAATAGGTGCGCACCAATTCCAATGTTTCGCGTCGTGCCATTGGGTCTTTGGCATCATCGGCCAAATGCTCTTCGCCTGTTGAAACACGGCGCGGGCTAGACCGCATCGTGTCATCAGACATATCCTCAAAGAAGTACCCAATTGGCACATCAATAATCTGAGAGATATCCCATAGACGTGAGGCGCTCACACGGTTGGCCCCTCTTTCATATTTCTGGACCTGCTGAAAGGTGATGTTTAGAGCGGCGCCAAGCTGTTCTTGTGACAAGCCAAGCAAAGTCCGACGAAGGCGTATCCGCTTACCCACATGAATATCAACCGCATTATTATTGGTGACACCAAAATTACGATCCTGCTTGTCGTCTGCCATCTTCCTCACCTCACAAAACCATCTTTACCTTAGGTTGCATAGCTTATCTGGCGCCTATTGACAAGCTGCATTGCGGATCAGCCCCCTAGCTATGGCTGACAGCCTTTTGCCGTGTAATCTGGTCATAAAGCTGATCAAGACCACGCAAAAGACCATAGAGGATGCCTGCTTCAAAGGCAGAATGACCAGCATCATCAATCAGTTGGAGGCGTGCTTTTGGCCCCCATGCCTCTGCCAAAGCCACAGCTGATACCGGCGGACAAATGACATCATGGCGACCATTTATGATTGTAGCAGGTAGATGCGATAGCCGTGAGATATGTGACAGGATATGCCCCTCTTCTAAGAAGCAATTATACCGAAAATAATGAGCTTCTATGAGGGCAATTGCGAGGGCATTTGGGCCAGCACCTCGCTCCTCTGCCACAAGAGTGGCACATGAATTTTCATAAGCTGCCCATGAGGCTGCGGCCTCTTGCGCTTGCCCCGATGAAAGACTTGTCATGCGCTGATAATACGCTTCTAGGATGTTGTCATGGTCACGCTGTGGCAGAAAATCACGAAACTTAGCAAAAGCCTCTGGATAAAACCGCCCCATCTCATAGAGGAACCAGTCAATCTCGTCGCGCCCACCAAGAAAGATTCCGCGCAAGATAAAACCTAGACATCTCTCAGGATAAGCGATGCCATAAGCAAGCGCGAGGGTACTGCCCCATGAGCCGCCAAAGATAATCATCTCATCAACGCCGCAGGCCTGCCGTAACGCTTCGATATCCTCCACTAAATGATCGGTCGTGTTATCCTCTAATGACGCATAGGGGGTAGAGCGACCACAGCCACGCTGATCAAATAAGATGGCATGAAACCGTTTAGGATCAAAAAGACGACGATGAGATGGGGCAAATCCAGCGCCTGGCCCGCCATGTAAAAACAAGACAGGAATACCGTCTGGATTACCTGATTGCTCATAATAAAGCTTGTGCGACCCGCGCGTCAGATAGCCTGATGCAAACGGTTGTAATGGCGCATGGAGCCTTGTCGTATCTTCATAAGGTGTTGGCATGAGAGCAAATCACTTCGCGGTGGCCAGAATTAGCCATAGTCTAAGAGATGTAACCAAGAAGTTCTAGAGGCTTATCATGCTTCTCTTCCAGTGATTTCCGTAGCTTTTTTAGCGCACGATGCTCAAGCTGGCGCACACGCTCCTTAGAAACGCCAAGCACATGACCCAATTCTTCTAAGGTGGCACCGTCTTCGGTCAGGCGGCGTTTCAGGATAATCATACGTTCGCGCGATGATAATTCGTGCAATGCTTGGCTAAGCCATTTCTGCAATACAGCCTCATCGTGAAGTTCAAGCACAACCTGCTCTGGTGAGGGTCTGGTATCAGCGAGAAAATCTTGCGCCTCATTCTCACCATCTTGGATGAGAGTCGCATTTAATGAGGAATCAGGACCAGATAAACGCTGTTCCATCACCTCGACATCTTTAACACTCACGCCAATGGTTTCAGCTATTTTTTGACGGCCATCGGTTGATAGCGGACCACCATCAGCCTCACCAATCTTGGCCCTAATGCGCTTCAACTTAAAAAAGAGTGATTTATGCGCGGCTGTTGTACCAGTGCGCACAATTGACCAATTACGCAGAATATAATCTTGAATAGATGCTCTTATCCACCAGGCTGCATAGGTTGAAAAGCGAACTCCCTTATCAGGGTCAAATCGCTTTGCCGCCTGCATCAAGCCAATATTACCTTCTTGAATTAAATCACCGTTGGGTAAGCCATAATGGCGATATTTAGACGCAGCAGAGACCACGAGCCGGGCATAGGCCATAACCAGATGATGCATGGCTTTGTCATCGTCATGATCGCGCCATTTTACAGCCAGTTCAACTTCATGATCGCGTTCGAGCAGGGGCTGTTGCATCGCTTTTCTAATATAGCGATTATCAGATTGTCTTGTTTCCGTACTGGTAATGACCGCCATAACAAACCCTTTCTTCATAGGTTGTTACGGCACAAAAAAACCAGCAGATCAGTTCTCTGCTGGTTTTCCGATTGCTATTCCGCATGATGAAATGCGTGATTGGGCAGCGTCCATAATATCTTCTAATTTGACGGCTGCTGATTCCTGATCGATATCTTGGATAGCCGCATATTCCCGCGCCAAACGCTCTAGCGCTGCTTGATACATTTGACGCTCTGAATATGATTGCTCAGTGGCAGGGTCTTTTTTGCGTAAATCACGCACGACCTCTGCGATTGCTACAGGGTCGCCAGATTTAATCTTGGCTTCATATTCCTGAGCACGGCGTGACCACATCGTCCGACGTACTTTCGCCTTGCTTTGTAAGGTTTCAATCGCGTCATCCATTTGCTTTGATGATGATAATGTCCGCAAGCCCAGTGATATTGCCTTTTCCATTGGGACACGCAATGTCATACGGTCTTGTTCAAAACGAATGACAAGCAATGTGATTTCCATGCCGCCAATCACATTTGTTTCAACACCTAAAATGCGCCCTACACCGTGCGTTGGATAGACCACAAAGTCGCCATCATTGAAGGTGATATCTTGTTTTTTTGCCATTTTTAATCCTCGAGGGCTGCCGTTCTGCGCGGCGCCCATCCCGCATGCTGATTTATTACAGCTTCCGCCTGTTTCAATTATTTTGGGTAACCCATCATTCGCCCATCAGTGGTGGGCGTAATAATAGCATAATTTGTGCAAACTATCAAATGAGGCGCGAGGCCTGCGACATTAGGCGTCGCCTGCCCCTGGTTCTGCAGAGAAGTATTTCTCATATTTGCCATCTTCATCTTGGCGCGCATCAGCCCCTTCGAGCGGATCTTTGCGTTGCCCGATATTTGGCCAAACCTCTGACATCTCTTTATTCAGCGTTAACCACGCCGCAGCGCCTGGCTCAGAATCCGGTAAAATAGCTTCGGGCGGGCATTCCGGTTCACAGACACCACAATCAATACATTCATCAGGGTGAATAACCAACATATTCTCACCCTCATAAAAACAATCGACAGGGCAGACTTCGACACAGTCTGTATATTTGCACATGATACATTTATCATTCACAATATAAGTCATTTTTAGCCACATCCTTTATTTGGTGGACAAGCCATCTGCCTGTCTCTCATACCGGCCCTTGATACGGTGATAAGCCGTCTCTTAGATGAAAATGGGAAAAGTTTCAATCTTGATCATCATCAGGCATCAGATGATGACTTACTATAGGCCCCATCAGCTATGAGGGCGCGGGCTGCTTTTGCGGCTTTGCCAGCATCTACATCCTCGATGTAAAGCAAGCCAGCCAATCGGCGCATGGTTGACGCTTCGAGATGGTCAAGATGATCATCAGCCAACACCACCAACCAGACTAATTCTAACATAGCCAAACGCTCTTCATAATCGGTAAGCGCGCGCAAGCGTCTTGTAAGACTATGCAAATCAACGCGCTCCTGTGCAGCTTGCAACGCCTCATCAAATAGAGGGGCAATCTCATCAGCGCTTATCTCAAAATGATGGGCCATAATCTGGCTGATAAGCTGTTGTTCTTCTTCAGCTAGGCCGCCATCTGCTTTTGCGGCCTCCACCAATAGCTCAATCATCACTGTGGCAAGCTCAGTGGGCGCTGTTTGTGCCAATGCACTTTGGTCTGCCTCAGCGCCTAGTAAATCACGGAAAAACTGTAACATCTGCCTGACACCTCTTGGTTATAGATTTTGTTTCAGCGCATCACTTAAGCGCCGATCTCGTTTCGTAGGTCGCCCAGAGCCTGCATCACGCACCTCAAAGGCGGGTATAATCAACTTATCTGATGAGGTGTCTTTTTTCTGCGGCGGGTCAAGGTCATGGTATAGAGCCTGTGCCTCAGTAGCAGGCCCGCGCCTTGTGGCCAGCGCTCTTACCTCAATGGTGCGAGTCACCTCCCCTTGCGGGAAGATAAGGGTCTGGCCAACCTGCACATGACGATGTGGCTTTGAGACAGCCTCACCATCTATCCGCAATCTGCCAGATGACACCATACGGCTAGCGAGCGCACGGCTTTTAAAAAAGCGCGCATACCATAACCATTTATCAATCCGCAAAGGGGCTGATTGATCTGCCATCAACAAAAGCCTTGATGTCTATTTCTTCAAGGATGCCAGAACGGCAAAGGGCGAGTTTGGATCAGGCTGTTTTGGAGCCGCTGATTTTCCCTTACCCGCCCGATGCGCCGGCGGCTTGCGCTTACCGGCATGGGCAGACTTCCCTTTACCTTGTGGCGGGCGTTTACCATTTTGCGGTGGTTTTTTGCGACGCACACGCTCAAATACCGGCACAGCCGGCTTTTCTGGGTCCTCTGATGGTTCTTCAGATACAAGGCGGCACCCTAAATCGAGAATCATCGCCTTCATTTCTTCGCGGCTCACACCTGCCAAAGATAACATATCATCTGTCATCTTAAATGTGCCAGCCCGCGCAGCGGCACGCACTAGCGCAGAGACACGTTCGACCATATCAACACGCATGACCTTTGTGCCCACCCGTCGATAGCCTGTGACCAACCAATAGGCATCTGGCACACCTTCAATCATATCAATTGAGACACGCCCCTCTGGTGGTGGGCCTTGTTCTGGGAAGGTGGCATGATGCACTGACCATAAAATCGCCCGCAGCTTAATCGGGGCAGGCTTTAGCATGTCAGCCATATAGATAGTCTCAACGCCCAAGCGAATACCTAATTTAGCAAGAAGTGGTTTATCTGTATCAGCCAGGCCGCGCACCTGATCTTGTACCTGCGCGGCAGGCATACAGCCAAATGATTCAAATAATTGGAACGCGATCCCTTTCGCTGCACCAGATAGGGTCGGAGCCTCTTGAGGGGCCTCTTGGGGAGCTTCTTGTGGCGCGTCTGTACTTTCCGCAGATGCTTCATCTTTTGCTGTAGCCGTTGGTGCTGGCAGCACAGGATTTTCAAGTGCCATCAAGGGGGCCAACACAAAATTCACATGATCTTTGATAAATTGCTCAACCCGCTCTTGCATCCGCGCCATCTGATCGGTGGTCACAAGCTCAGCATCGGCCATCACGACGCGCGGGGCATAGGCTTGATCTGATTTGAGCAATTTCGCAAGCGTTGTTTCCCGCCATTCAATACGGCCATCAGCCTGTAATTTAAAAGCTTCATCAGCAGAGGCAATCAGTGCGCGCACACGGCGTTCGATTTCCTCTGGCAAACCTTTGCGGGCCGCAGCTAGAATCATTGATTTTTCATCACTATCAGCGATGTCAGGGGTAAAAATAAAACCATCTAGACGACCAACTTCTTGTCCTTCAACAAGGACGGTGCCGTCTAGCTTAACAGATGCAGACAAAATATCAGATTCCTTTAATCTACGGGATAAATGCGCAGCACGCTTATCCACAAATTTTTGCGTTAGGCGGTTATGGAGCTCATCCGATAACCGATCTTCTATTGATCTGGCCAAATCTTGCCATTCATCAGGGGTATCTGTCCAGCCTGATTTATGGGTGATATAGGTCCAGGTCCGAATATGGGCGATGCGCATCATCAGCGTATCAATATCGCCATCCACCCGATCGAGATGACGAAGCTGGCTGGCCACCCAGTCTTTATCCAGCTGACCGTTTGTGGCAAGGTTCTCATAAATGCGAACTAGCATCGTGGTGTGATTATCTGTCATCATATTCCGGAAATCAGGAATAGAGGCGACATCCCACAAAAGCCGGACGCGACCAGGTGAGTTTGCCAAAGCTTGCACAGAGGGTAAATCAGCCATCGCTGCCAATGTTTTATGGTCGGTGGATTCTGCCTGACGCACAAGGAAGGGCTCCGGCGGTGGCATTTCCAGCGATTTCACCAACCCTGTCGCAGAGTTGAAATCAAGATGACGGTTCCGCCAATACAGGCCGCGTAAAGGCGGGAAAATATGGTTTTCAATCGCATCTACTTCTTCTGGCTCAAGAGCGTCAACTCCATCTGTCATGCCGAAAGTCCCATCTTGCGAATGGCGGCCCGCACGACCAGCGATTTGCGCCATTTCCTGTGGCACAAGCCGGCGCATATAGCGACCATCAAATTTCATATCAGACGCCAGCGCTACATGATGGATATCCATGTTTAAGCCCATGCCAATGGCATCGGTAGCAATGAGGAAATCAACATCCCCATTTTGATACATTTCCACTTGTTTATTTCTTGTGCGTGGTGACAGGGCCCCCATGACAATACCGCAGCCCCCTCTTTGGCGGCGCACGGTTTCTGCGAGCGCATAGACGTCTGAGGCGGAGAAAGCAACGATAGCAGAACGCCGTTGCAACCGTGTGACCTTGCGCACCCCTGAATAAGATAGACGCGACAAACGTGGTCTAGTCTCAATCTCAGCCTCAGGCAACAGGCGTTTAATGAAGGGGCGGATAGTCTCGGCCCCCATAAACATGGTCTCTGACTTTCCTCTGGCATAGAGCAGGCGATCAGTGAAGACATGGCCACGCTCTCTGTCACCGGCCAGCTGAATCTCATCAACAGCGAGAAAGGCCACTGATCTCTCTACTGGCATTGCCTCCACCGTACAACAGAAATAGCGCGCATTTGGCGGCTGAATCTTCTCTTCTCCGGTGATCAGAGCCACTTGATTCGCGCCAACTTTAGCCACAATTTTATCGTAATTTTCGCGGGCTAATAGGCGCAAGGGAAAGCCGATCATGCCTGATTCATGACCAAGCATCCTTTCCAATGCCATATAAGTCTTACCGGTATTTGTCGGGCCTAAGAGCACGCGAATAAGACGCTGTTTCATTTCGATAAACCCAACATGTGACCAAAGAGTAAGGCAGGCAGACCTGCCTCACGATAATGACCCTACCTCTTACGCGTCGAAGCGAGTCAAAGATTTACACCGAAATTATAAAAGGTCTCATCGTTACCGCCTAGTAAAAAGACGCTATCATCTCGGCCTTTTGCTGCATTATGACGCAGGAAACGCATTATTTTTACCTGACAGCCTCCTATCAGACGCGGTATAAGCATCCATGTTGAATGACAAACGGGGGTATAAGTGTCTGAGCGTCGCGCCATATTACAAAGTGACCAGGTGGTCTCCATGCGCGGAGGACAACCCCTTATTCAACCGATAAGCTTTGACTGTGAAGCTGGCTCCTACATCCAATTACGCGGGCCTAATGGGATTGGAAAATCAACCTTCTTACGCCATATTGCTGGCCTTGCACCGTTTGATGAAGGACGCTTCCTTCTGAAGGGCGAGATCTTTCGCCCCTATCACGAGGATACTGATTTTGCGCTCTGCTATTTAGGGCATCGTGACGGCTTTCACCCCGACCTCACCGGGCTTGAAAACCTCGCTTTGCTGGGCGCCACACTGCCAGTGGCGTTACAGGATGAACCAGTTTATCACAGGCCAGTTCATAGCTATAGCGCGGGACAGCGGCAATATCTGAACCTTTTGACCTTAGATGACAAGGCTGATCTGTGGTTGCTTGATGAGCCAGCTGTCAGCTTAGATGCGGCAAATTTGGCGATTTTAGAAGACCGTATTGCCGCCTTCTTGAAAGCAGGAGGGCGCGTCATTGTGGCAACACATACCGATATAGCTGAGGCGCTTGTGACACAATGCATCACGTTGGAGGCGGCGTGATGCTAGGTCAGCTTTTCCTGCGTGATATTAGATTAGCAATGAGACGCCCCGGCGAAGTGATTAGCGCCATTGGGTATTTCTTGATGATAGCGACATTATTCCCGCTAGCGGTAGGCCCTGCCCCCGATAAATTGGCCCTTATTACCAGTGCCATTTTGTGGATTGCGGTATTACTAGCGGCGTTACCGTCGTTTGACAGATTATATGTCGATGATGAGGCAAGCGGATTTCTTGATCGTATTATCGTCAGCCGCACCCCCCTCTCTGGCTATGTCTTAGTGCGAATTGCGTCTCATTTTCTAGTGATGGGCGGGCCATTATTATTAACAGTGCCGGTACTTGCTTTGTTTTTTGCTATCGCACCTTATCACCTTCCCATCATGCTTGTGATTATGGCAGCTGGCTTAGCTGCCCTTACCTGCCTTGGGTCTATTGGGGCGGCCTTGACGTTAGGGGCAAGACGGTCTGGGCTATTATCAGCCATCTTAATCCTACCACTGTCATTTCCCTTGTTGATTTTCGGTACACTCGCCACTGAGGCCCTCTTGACAGGGGGCGCCTATCACGCGCATTTCTATTTATTGCTGAGTAGTTGTTTATTTTTAATTGTCTTAAGCCCCATTGCGAGCGTCTTTGCGCTTCGTATTGCGATTGAAGAGCGATAAACATGTTTGATTTCTTTGCTAATCCGACCCGCTTTGTGAAACTAGCTAGAGCTATCTTGCCTTGGGCAAAAGCTGTGGCATTTATTGGATTTGGTTTGGGATTATATTGGGGCCTCATCACCTCACCGGCTGATTATCAACAAGGTGATACGGTGCGTATCATGTATATCCATGTGCCTGTTGCTTGGCTGGCCTCTTCTAGCTATTTCCTGCTCGCTTTATCAGGGCTGTTCTATCTTGTGTGGAAACACCCGCTGGCTGATATTGGCGCTAGAGCTATTGCACCAATTGGTGCTGTCTTTGCGGGGCTAACCCTTTTTACCGGCGCATTATGGGGCAAACCCACCTGGGGCACCTACTGGGTATGGGATGCGCGGCTAACATCTATGTTAGTCTTATTCTTCTTTTTTATTGGCTATATGGCATTGGCCAATGGTTTTTCAGACCGCAGACGTGGCGCGCGTCCGGCCGCTATCTTAGCGCTTGTTGGCGCTCTGAACCTGCCTATTGTGAAATTCTCTGTTGATTGGTGGAACACATTACATCAACCAGCCAGCATTTTGCGCTCTGGCGGCGTTTCAATTGATGCCAGCATGCTCTGGCCGCTCATGACTATGTTTATTGCCTTCCAAGCCTTTTTCATCGTCATTGTGCTGATGCGCATGCTTGCTATGCTAGCAGAGATGAAACAAGTCGCCCAACATCGCAAGGGAGCAACCTCATGACTGCTTTTTTTGACATCAATTGCTATGGTGTCTTTATTTGGCCTTGCTATGCGCTGACATTTGCCTTTGTTATTTGCCTTTATATCAAAGCGCATCAGTCCCTAAAAAAATCAGGTGCTGATACGCTTTCATAATTGTCTTTTTGACTAGGCGTCGCGGCGACGACGACGACGGCCTGAGCGTGTTGGTTCCGCCGCATCACCTGCGTTATCTTTCAAAGAACGGAATGGCAATGTCACAGCTTTCGTTAGTTCTTCATAAGGGTCCGTCTTATGCGGGATAGCCATGGCCCGTACAAAATGATCTTGGAATGACGCCTCAACCGCTGTTTCAATCTTTTCGATATCACGAACAACAGCTTCAATCTCAGCCCGCTTTTCAATGTTAAGCAGCGCCATTCTAGCGCCTGCCCCAGCTGAGTTACCAGCGGCAACCACATGGTCTAGCAAGCAATCTGGCACCATCCCCAGAACCATCGCATATTTTGGATCAATATGAGTGCCGAATGCCCCCGCGAGAACCACACGGTCAACGCGTTCAATATCCATCTTATCCATCAGAAGCTTAAAACCAGCATGCAATGCCGCTTTTGCCAACTGAATGGCGCGAATGTCATTTTGTGTCACTGTAACCGTATCACTGACGCGGTAGCTAAATGTGCGACCATCTTCGATGATGCGGTCAGTCTTGGCTGCTAGCGTGCCATCAATCACGCCATCTTCTGAGATGATGCCAGCAAGATACATCTCACCCAGCACCTCAATAATACCTGAGCCACAAATACCCGTAATGCCTGTATCTTTCACCGCTTCGTCAAATCCGTCTTCATCTGACCAAATCTCAGACCCAATCACAGCAAAGCGCGGCTCTAGAGTCTCAGCATCAATGCGAATCCGCTCAATCGCGCCAGGGGCGGCACGTTGACCAGATGAAATCTGCGCGCCTTCAAAGGCTGGCCCTGTGGGAGATGACGCGGCAAGCATACGATCCTTATTACCCAAAACAATCTCAGCATTAGTGCCGACATCGACAAGAAGACTGATTTTATCTGAGGTTTGTGGTGCTTCTGCCAATACCACACCAGCGGCATCGGCACCCACATGGCCCGCAATGCATGGTAAAACGTAGACGCGGCTTCCTTTATGAAGTGCGAGATTAATTTCATCAGCGCGCATTTGGGTTGCGGTATCCACTGCCAAGGCAAAGGGCGCACCCCCCAATTCAATCGGGTCAACACCTAGCAGCAAGTGATGCATGACAGGGTTGCCAACAAGAACCACTTCCATCACATCCTCAGCGGCCATACCCGCTTGTTCAGCGCCACCTTGGATGAGCTGTTGCAATCCCTCTTGCACAGCTGTGGTCATTTCTTCTGCACCGCCAGGGTTCATCAAGCCGTATGATACGCGGCTCATCAAATCTTCACCAAAGCGGATTTGCGGGTTCATGATACCGGTTGATGCCAACACCTCACCAGAATTCATATCGCAAATATGTGCTGACATTGTGGTTGAACCCACATCAACCGCTGCGCCTAAAATCCGCTCTTTCAAGCCTGGCCACACGGCAATAATCTGATGCCCGTCTCGCAGCGCGACTGTAATCGCCCATTTGCCTTTCCGCAGCGCTGGCTGCAATTCACGAAGCACGTGAAGATCACAATCAATCGCACCAGTCACACGGTCAGCCCATTGTGTTTCAAGTGCTTCGACAACACGGCGCAAATCACCGGACGGTTCATGCATATCCGGCTCACGCACTTCGATGTAGCACAAGCGCACCGGTGGATTGAGGGCAATGGTTCTATTATCGGCAGCCTTACGCACAAGTTGGTTATGAACTTGTGATTCAGCTGGCACATCAATGACAAGGTCGCCTTCGACAGTACATTGACAGGCCAAGCGTCTTGTATCAGTAAGGCCGCGCTTTTCAGCATATCGCGCCTCAGAGGCTGATGGGGCTGACAAATTCTCAGCCGATGAGGTGATACCATGTTTGGCGAATGCGCCATCACCGACATTCACCTGGCAGCGTCCACACATAGCACGACCGCCACAGACGGAATCTACATCAACACCTAACTGACGCGCTGCTTGCAAAAGGTTGGTACCTTTTTTCACTGCACCTTGGCGTCCAGATGGCGTGAACACAATCTTGAGTTCATCACCTGTTGCGGGGTCTTGCGAAGATGTTTGGTCTGTTGTCTGTGTCATAAGATGCACCTATTGCGTATCAGATACATGATGTGAAGGTATGAATAAGACAGACAGGTTAGCCCCACACTCCCCCCTGTCTGTCTTGTCAAAGTGTAATCGGCAAAAGCCCCGGTTTAAGCGCGGCGACGACGGTTTGTACGACGCTCGCGACCACCTGTTGCACCCTCTGGCGCTGGTTCACGGAAGCGTGAAATCCATGAGCGGCATTCAGGGTCAACACCATTCATCACATTGGCACCCATGATGGCTGTCATTTCTTCAGAATGAAGCGGGTTCATGATAGCTGAAGTCATTCCAGCGCCGGCCGCCATTGAGAGGAACGCCGCATTCATGCCATGACGATTTGGCAAACCAAATGAGATGTTTGAAGCACCACAAGTTGTGTTCACTTTCAACTCATCACGCAAGCGAATGATCAAATCAAGCGCTGAGCGGCCCGCAAGGTTAATCGCACCAACAGGCATGATCAAGGGGTCAACAACAACATCTTCGCGAGGAATACCATAATCTTCGGCACGTTCAACAATCTTCTTTGCGACTTCATAACGTACATTTGGATCTTCTGAGATGCCTGTTTCGTCATTTGAAATTGCAACCACAGCGGCGCCATATTTTTTGACCAAAGGAAGCACCACCTCAAGACGCTCTTCTTCACCTGTGACAGAGTTCACAAGGGCTTTCCCCTGATAGACTGACAGACCTTTTTCAAGAGCTTCTACGATAGAGCTGTCGATAGCCAATGGCACATCAACAACAGATTGCACCAATTGAATTGAATCTGCCAAAATTTGTGGCTCATCCGCCATTGGGATACCAGCATTCACGTCAAGCATCGTTGCGCCAGCTTCTACCTGGGCAATCGCATCAGCTTCAACACGGCTATAATCGCCAGCGGCCATTTCAGCTGCCAATAATTTACGGCCTGTTGGGTTAATACGCTCACCAATTACGCAAAATGGCTGGTCGAAACCAATTGTGATTTCCTGCTTTGCAGATGAAATTACTGTCTTTGTCATAAGTGAAATCTTTCTTCGTCTTAATGGTGTCAATCAGGGGTTAGTCTTGGCGCACGTCAAAGCCACCCTTGGCTTTTAGCGTAATAGCACCATCAGAAACGGCTTTGGCATAGGCCGCTGTTTTGGCAAAGCCACCGAACGGATAATAATGGAAATGGGCTAGCAAACACTCTTTGTCATTTGCCATACCCTCAGCCAAACCAGCCAATAACTTATCTGGGGCTTGCACTGTCATGAGCTTTGCTACATTGCGCGCTTGCTTTGAGATAAAGCGCATTGAGGGGCCGATGCCTGAGATTTGCGCAAAGCGGAATAGTGTTTTAATTGTGGCTGGACCAGGGATACCAATACGGATAGGCAGCTTGTTACCAGCCGCACGAATATCACGCTCCCATGCCAAGACTTGGTCTGCTTCAAAACAGAATTGCGTCTCAATATACAAATCGAGACCTTCTTTTTCTGCAAAATTATTCTTCCATTCCAATGCAGCTGCCAGCGCATCGTCCGGGATATCTGGGCTACCTTCAGGGTGACCAGACACGCCAATCTTACGGATGCCGTAATCTTGGATAAGACCTGTTTCCAAAATCTGCATAGAGCTATCAAAATCGCCAACCGGATTGTCAACACCGCCGCCGATGATCAAAACCTCATCGATTGAGGCTTCATCTGTGAGCTTTTTTAACATGGAATCGAGCATCGCTTTGTCAGTCACAGAACGAGCTGCGATATGTGGGATAGGATGCATCCCTTCATCACGCAATCGCGCTGCTACCAACGCTGTATCGGCAGGGTCAGACCCAGGCAAGAATGTAACATTTACATCTGTACCAGGCGCCAAAACATCAGCAAAGCTCTCAACCTTACCCGCGCCAGCTGGTGTGACCTCGATGGACCAACCTGCGCCAGCTTTGGCGATATCATCAATTGTGACAGCCATGAAAAACCCCTTTAACTTATCGCCACTGATGGGCGGAAAAAACAACCTAGCGCTCGATGCGCTATGTACGTCGACGCATCTCACTCTGGATTATTTGTGGCAAAAAGGTGGGTTTATGAATCGCCTTGCCTCGCCTTTCTCGCGTCCGCAAACGACATGATGACGGCTTTAGAGAAAAGCCCTCTCATGAGGAAGGCTAGGGCGTCGCAGACTAGGCCGCAAAACCACCATTCTCAACTAGCTCTTTCACACGGCTTGAGGGATAATCTTCCTCTAGTTGCGCAGCTAATTTCTGCGCCTCTTCTTCGAGCTCATCTGAACATTCAACTGGCTCGCCTTTGCGCCAATCAGCAAGATAATCATCTGTGGAAGCCGCATCACCGCGCATAGCCGCCTCGTCAATCGCAAGTGCAAAGCGACGATGAAGCTCAATTTTAGCTTGCTCACGCTTGCGGCCTCGCCCTTTTTCAGCAATGACCTGAGCAGGAATATCGCGCCAATATAAAGTTGTAATCTGTGCCATTATCAGAGGTTCCTATTCTGTGTGAGGCGTGCTGCTTTGCCCCGCAGCTTGCCCCATAAATTGGGTAAATTCACCATAGCCGGTTAAACGATATTCATAGCGCAACCCAAGCTCTGCAGCCCCTTTTTCTGCTTTACGCTGCAACGCTTCATCTTCGGTCTGCGCTAAATATAAAAATCTAGTATAATTGCCGAAATACATATCGCGTAATTGTGGATGGTCACGCAGACCCATCCCTTTCATCACGATACGCTCAAAATGCCGAACCATGTAATCTGTCACGAAAAACGTGCCTAGCTCTGCTTCCATCTCAGCGTCGAACGCGGCTTTGCCCATATACATCTCATAGCAATGAGGCCCAGCAATACGGTCAACCTGTTCCTTTTGCAATAGCCGGTCGATGTCGCCCCCTGTGCCACAATCACCATAAGCCACAAGGATATCACGCCCCTGTTTTTTCAGAGAGGTGATTTTCTTGGCCAAACCAGGTGTAATTTTTTCAGGGGAATTGTGCCAGATAGCAGGCAGGCAGGTTAATTCAACCTGCCCGTCTGGAAATTGTTTGATAAGGTCGAGTAATTCTCTGGCAAGAGCACCGCAGCCAATGATTGTTAATCCAGCGGGCTGTGCCATAAGGACCGACGCTATGAGGCTTGTGCTGCAAACTTCTTTGCAATGAGCTCTTTCGCTGTTTCCACAGCCACAGCGGCATCACGGCAATAAGCGTCCGCACCAACTGACTCACCGAAAGCTTCGTTCAACGGCGCACCACCAACAAGCACGATATAATCATCGCGAATACCTTTTTCGACCATCGCATCAACAACGACTTTCATATAAGGCATTGTAGTTGTGAGTAGCGCTGACATGCCAAGAATGTCTGGCTTATGCTCTTCAAGGGCCTCTAGATAGTTCTCAACCGGGTTATTAATCCCGATATCAATCACATCGAAACCAGCACCTTCCATCATCATTGATACTAGGTTTTTGCCAATGTCGTGGATATCGCCTTTTACCGTACCAATAACAACTGTACCGACGCGTGGTGCACCAGTCTCAGCCAAGAGCGGGCGTAGCACACCCATACCAGCCTTCATCGCATTCGCTGCCATCAACACTTCTGGCACGAACAAAATGCCATCGCGGAAATCAATACCAACGATTGTCATCCCTTCAACCAGCGCCTTTGTTAGCACATCGTAAGGAGTCCATTTACGCTCAAGAAGGATGTTTACACCCTCTACCACTTCGTCCTGCATGCCATCATACAGGTCATCATGCATTTGCTGGACTAGCTCTTCATCATCAAGTTCAGATAGAATGATATCGTCTTCATCAGCCATTTTAAACTCCCTCGCAGGTACATGATAGGCGCAGCTCTCCTGCGGCCTAATAGTCTTTCCACCTTCAGCTAAATCATTTCACCGTGAAAAACGAATAGCATCACTCGACTGATTCTAGCGCGGGTGCGACATTTCCCACGATTAAGGTTGATTTTCCATGATCTGGCAAGGGCTTAGCCCTGTGGCTAGCTGTCTGTTTTATCGTTCTGATCGTCGATTTGGTATTTTTGAAGAACAGGCACGGTCAGAATCGCAAAAAACAGAGACAAACCTGTTAGGCCAAAGACTTTGAAATTGACCCAGCCATCTGTTGATAACATCCGCCATGCAATTTCATTCGCGATAGCTGTGCTTGCAAACATTGCCATCCAGATATAGGTCATGCGTTGCCACCCCTCATCATGCATGCGCATCTGACTACCAAGCAGGGCTTTTAGCGGGTTGCGCCCCAACAACAGGCCCACACCAAGACCAATGGCGAACATCGCGGAAATGACCGTTGGCTTAATTTTAATAAAAAACTCATCTTCGGTAATCAGCGTCAGAGACCCAAATAAGACAACCGCTGCACAGCCCACTGCTGGCACTAAGGGAATTTTGCGATCCAGATGCCAAGATAGCGCCAGCGCAATCACGGTAGCAACGACAAGCACAGCCGTGCCGACATAAATGCCAGCCGCATAATTCGTTACAAAAAACAGCAAAAGAGGACCAAATTCCAAAAGAGGACGGCTTGGCCGACTTGTTTCAGGTTGTTTCATATCACTCATGAGGCATCTTTCTCTAATAGGACTAGGTCTCGCGCAGTTTGCTTGGCCTCGATAGCAGCCGCCGCCTTCACCATCAAGTCTGGATTATCTGCGCCGCGCATCTCTTCGCCTAAACAACGACGCCAGGCCCGCGCGCCAGCAAATCCATTATAAAAGCCAAGCATATGACGCGTGATATTGTGGCAGCTAGCCCCGTCTTTAAGCTGCGCTGCTATATAGTCAGCCATTGCTTCAATCACCTGCAGCCGATCAAGGGGCGCTCTACCAAAGGCGGCCGCGCTAATATCTGACAAGATAAGTGGTGATTTATACGCTGCTCGCCCAATCATGACGCCATCAAATTCACCAATATAACGCACCGCATCGTCAGATGTGATGATACCACCATTCAGGTAAATGGCTAAATCAGGACGTGCCGCCGCGAGGCGCTTGACCCTATCATAATTAAGCGGTGGGATTTCTCTATTTTCTTTGGGGCTTAACCCCTGAAGCCAGGCTTTGCGCGCGTGGATGTAAAAATGCGAAATATCACGCGCCGCCACAGTTTCGACAAAATGAGACAAACCAGCCTCATCATCCATATCATCAATCCCGATACGACATTTGACTGTCACAGGCACAGATGCGGCATCTTGCATCGCGGCCACACAATCGGCCACAAGCTCTGGCTCTGCCATTAAGCACGCGCCAAAGCGCCCAGATTGCACCCTGTCAGATGGGCACCCCACATTGAGATTTATCTCATCAAATTGAAACGGTGCCACGGCCTTCACGGCTGCCGCGAGGCGCACGGGATCAGACCCACCTAATTGCAAGGCCAAGGGATGCTCTGAAGCATCATGCTGACAAAACCGGTCTGCGCCTGCGTGCAAAATTGCCTCAGCGGTAACCATTTCTGTGAAGAGCAACGCATCTGGCGCAAGCAGACGGTGGAAGACACGGCAATGCCTATCCGTCCAATCCATCATCGGTGCGACAGACAGGCGGCGGTCTATGCCATCTGCTGATTTTGGGTAAGGCGATGTGTAGCTTTGTGTCATGGGGCATATGTACCAAATGCCATCCCCGTTAATCAAGCCATCTTCACGCAATGCCTACAAAGGCAGTGAGAGGATAAACTGACGCAAGCCATCTTGGTCCTGAAAAGAAATGCGCCCCTCATGCTGACGCGCCACCTGGCTGACGATAGCAAGGCCGAGGCCTGTGCCGTCCCCTTCATGCCCTTGCACAAACCGCTCAAATAAGCGGTCACTATCAACGACTGACAAAGGCGCCCCATCATTGGCCACAATGATATGCAAGGCCGCCGCCTCTTCGCTCGCTGCTATAAGCTGGCTTGATAATTGGATGAGACTTAGCGGCTCACCGCCATGTTTGAGGGCATTATCCACCAAATTGGTAATCGCTTGTGCCATCATCATATCATCTATGGGCAGGGCTAACTCACCGGCGCCAGGCTCAAACGCAAATTGGCAATTTTGCGCCAAAGCGCGTTGTGCCAGCGGCATGGCAACATCTGCTAAAAAGCCATCAATATGCGTTGTGACTTTCCGTAATTCATGATGACGCAATCTTTCATAAGACAACATCTGTTCGGTAAGATGGGACAGGTCACGCGCGGCAGCGGCAAGGCTTGTCATGCGCGCTTTGGCGTCTGGCAATGTCTTGGCATTTTGCGCCACCTCAGCCATTGATGTCATTGCCGAAATGGGGTTGCGGAGTTGATGCGCCGCATCTGAGATGAATTTATCCTTCTCAGCCTGCGCCTCTGTAACCTCTGCAAAAAGATGATTGAGCCTATCAACAATATGGCGCACTTCATAAGGGACTTTACGCATAATTGGGCTCAGATCAGAAGAGCTGCGCGCCGTGATGGCGCCATCCAACGCACTGAGAGGCCTGAGGCCTGTGCGAATGCCGAAAAATACCACAGCACAAACGGTCAGGATCAAAGCTATCACCACCACAGCACCACGCATCGCAAGATTACGCGCAAATGCAGCACGTTCTTCTTGATTTTGCCAGACAGATACAATGATGGTGCCTGTCAGCTGATCAACCCTAGCGCGTTCTTGCAAGCGCACTACTGTCACCGGCTCACCACGGAAGGTCGCATCAAAAAAGGCAAGCTCCCCAAAGGGAAGTGATGTCGCATCAGGGGCAATTGGCGGTGGGGAGTAGCCATTCACAAATCCGCCATCTGGGCCAGACACATGATAAAAGAACGTTGCGCCAGACGCCTCTTCAAATAAGGCCTTGGTGCTTGGCGATAAATTTTCACCCTGTGTTGCCAGTAAGTCACGAAAGACAGCCAGAGCTAGAATAGATAATTTTTGATCAAATACCGCCTCTGCCGATTGGCTAGATTGGCGATATTGCCAGCCGATGGCCAAACTTGCGACAACCATCAAAGGCAATAAAATCAGAACCAGCAAGCGCAAACGCAAAGAGGTTACAAATAACATCGCCCCTAATCCTCTAAATAATAACCAAGGCCGCGCATGGTCTTAATCTGGACATCATAAGGGCTGAGTTTTTTGCGCAAGCGGGAGATGAGCACCTCGATGGTTGTCTCATTGACTTCGGCCCCTACCCCATAGATATTTTGGATTAGTTGGGATTTGGCAACAAGCTGGTTGCGGGTATCAGACAACATCTCAATCACAGCCACTTCTTTGGCCGATAGCGCGAGGATTGTACCGTGATGGGTGACATGACGAGCCGCATGATGGAGGGTGAGCTGACCAATCTGGCTGGTATCATCCCGCAAACGCGGCTCTCGTCGCAATAAGGCGCGCAAGCGGGCATCTAATTCTGCCATCTCGAAGGGTTTGGTGAGGTAATCATCAGCGCCGGCATCAAGTCCCGCGACACGATCAGACACCTCATCTCGCGCGGTCAATAACAAGATAGGCATCGTCACCCCTTTGCGACGCGCGGCACGCAAGACTTCCAAACCTGACATATGCGGAAGATTGACATCTAAAATGCAGCAATCAAAGGGCTCTTGCACCAGAAAATGTAACGCTTGTTCACCATCTTCAAGCGCCGTCACTAAATGCCCATCATCTGTGAAATGAAGCTGCAAGGCCTCTTGTAGCGTTGGGTTATCTTCTACAATGAGAATATGCATTCGCCTAGCAAACCTCGTCCTTGAATTTTTTTGCGCATGTAAGTTTCATGTAAGCTTGATGATTTACTGTCACAATACAAGCGAAAGTTCACATGGGATAGCTCTCATGTGGCCTTGTTACATGCTTTCGTCATATTGTGCTTTTCATTGAAGGAGGAAATAATGAAAAAGCTTACTCGCCTCGTATTAGGCGCTGGTGTAGCAGCTGGTTTGGCAGCCGCAGCATCACTTCCAGCAACTGCAGCTGATTTTAGCGGCAAGACCATTGAATGGACAATCCCATTCTCAGAAACTGGTGGTTCAGCCAAATGGGCAAACTTCTTTGCCCCACTAATCTCAGAGCATATGGAAGGCAACCCAACTGTTGTTGTGAAGTTCATGCCAGGTGCAGGCTCAACAAAGGGCGCAAACTGGTTCCAAGGTCAGTCACATACAGATGGCCTTACAATGTTCGGCTCATCAGGCTCAACACAGTTCCCCTATCTTTTGGGTGACCCACGTGTCCGCTATGAATATAAGGATTGGATCCCTGTCATGGCCTCAGGCACTGGCGGTGTGGCTTATTTGAATGCCGAAGATGGCAAGCTATTTGATGGCACAGCCAACAACCTAAAAGGTAAGACATTCATCTATGGTAACCAGGGTGCAACACGTCTTGACCTGATCCCAGCCTTGGCATGGAAAATGCTAGGCATGAAGGTTGAGCATGTGATGGGCATTAAAGGTCGTGGTGATGGCCGCAAGATGTTCGAATCAGGCGAAGCCACAATTGATTACCAGACATCTTCATCATTCTTGAAGTCAGTCACACCTTTGGTAGAAGAAGGTAAAGCTGTGCCAATGATGACATGGGGTGCTTTGGCATCAAATGGCGACATTGTGCGTGACCCAACATTCCCAGAGATCCCAACTTTCAAAGAAGTTTGTGATGCGACAGATGGTTGTGAAACATCTGGCCCAGCTTGGGATGCATGGAAAGCCTTCTTTATTGCAGGGTTCCCATCACAGAAGATTGCCTTCTTGCCAGCCGGCACACCACAAGATGTGGTTGACGCCTATGTAAAGGCCTTCAATGCTATTGCGGCCCGTTCTGACTTCGCAGAAATCTCAGCAAAGCGTCTTGGTAAGTACCCAATGTATGTTGGTGACGATGCACAAGCTGCACTAGGCGGTGCGATCACAGTATCAGACAGCGCTAAGTCATATGTCACAGATTGGCTACAGGCTGATTTCGGCGTATCACTAAACTAGTCATACCTATCTAATGCGGCTCTGCCTGTCTTGATGGGCAGAGCCATTTTTTAAAAGATTATGCGGGGGCATTCATTATGGACATTTTCGTTGATGCTCTGCCAGCTCTGGGACAGGCCTGGCAATTAATTCTGCAGCCGATGGTTATTGGCTACCTCATGCTTGGTGTTGTCATGGGGCTTGCCATTGGTATTTTCCCCGGTTTAGGCGGGATTGCTGGCCTCTCGCTTGTTTTGCCCTTTATGTTTGGTCTTGACCCCATCCTTGGCCTTGCTTTGATGGTGGGGATGGTCGCTGTTGTACCTACATCTGATACGTTTGCGTCTGTCCTCATGGGAATCCCTGGCTCATCTGCGTCGCAAGCAACCGTGCTTGACGGTTTCCCTATGGCTAAAAAAGGTATGGCGGCACGTGCCTTATCTGCTGCCTTCGCCTCGTCTCTATTTGGCGGTATTGTGGGCGCCTTTTTCCTGACCTTCTTTATCCTAATAGCACGCCCTATCGTGTTGATGTTCCAATCGCCGGAATTGTTAATGGTCTCAGCCTTTGGCCTGTCCATGGTTGGCATTTTGGCAGGACGTATTGCGATTAAAGGCATCATGGCCGCCGGGCTAGGTATGTTGGTGGCGACCATTGGCGAGGGCCCCTTTAATGGGGAATTGCGGATGTCATCCTATGATTATCCCTATCTCATTGATGGTTTGAAATTGGTCATTGTAGGCCTTGGCATCTTTGCGATTCCTGAAATCATTGCGCTGCTTCGCCAAGATAAAGCGATTTCTGATAAGGCCAGCCTAGGGTCAGGCTGGTATGAAGGCATCAAGGATTGGTGGGCCAATAAATGGCTCTCTATTCGCTGTTCCCTCATTGGTGTGACTGTTGGCGTCATCCCTGGCCTTGGCGGCTCCGTCGTAGACTGGATTGCCTATGGTCACACGGTTCAAACCACAAAAGATAAATCTGGTTTTGGCAAAGGCGAAGTCCGCGGCGTGATCGGACCTGAAAGCTCAAATAATGCCAAAGAAGGAGGCGGGCTTGTGCCAACACTTCTCTTTGGCATACCTGGCTCTGGCTCTATGGCGATTTTCATTGGGGCGCTATCTCTGCTCGGTTCTGGTGAATTAGAGGTTGGTCAGGTGATGCTGAAAAACAACCTCAATTACACCTATTCGATTGTATGGCTGTTGGCTTTGGCGAATGTGCTAGGTACGATTTTATGCATCGCGCTATCAACCTATATTGCGAAGATTACCAATATTCGCTTTGCCCTCGTGGCGCCATTTGTCTTTATGATTATTGCCTTTGCCGCCTTCCAATCTGGACAAAATCTGATGGATTTGGTGGCGTTATTCTCTATTGGCCTTCTAGGTATTTTGATGCGCCGTTTTGATTGGTCACGTCCTGCCTTTCTCATTGGGTTTGTGCTAGCCAATCCTGTTGAGAATTATGCCAATAACGCCAATCAAATTGCGGGAATTCGCTTTCGTCAATCGCTAGAAGCTGGCTTTGATTACATCGCCAGCCCCATTGTTTTGACTTTGATTGTGATTACCATCTTGTCAGTCATTGTCGGCTTGCGCCAAGCCAAAAACATCCTTGCTGAAGGCGAGGTACCGTCAGGTGGCAAGAGAGCGCCGCTCATCTTTTTATTAGCCGTCACAGGGTTTGCGCTTTATGCCCTCATCGATGCATGGCTCATTCCAAGCTATGCTTTTGTTGACGCGATTTTCCCTCTGGTTATTGCCTCGGTAACAGTGCTTTGCGGTGCTATTTTGCTGGTGCAGATGCGTCTGAAGCCAGAAACAGATATCCTATTTGCCGATAGAGAAAAAAATCTATCTGAAGAGAATCGATATGGGCTATGGGTCACCTTGCGGTGGTTTGCTGGATTGCTGCTTCTGACCTCTTTATTGGGTTTCATCTTAGCCTTGGCGCTGTTCTTGCTCAGCTTCTTCCGTTTGCGTGCTGGCTTATCATGGGTGCAAACGACGCTCTATTCAGCAGCAGGGATTGGCTTCATGTGCTTTATGGCATCCGTGCTCAATCGTGATTTCCCTCCTGGCTTATTGCAGTCTTATATGACATTGCCTTGGCCACTTGGCTAATGAGGATATAAGGAATGTCCGTGACTCCTTATGAATTCTTAGCCCTTGAGGGTGATGGTATTGGCCCTGAGATCATGTCTGCCACGCTTGCTGTGTTAGAGGCTGTCCAGCCGCACTTATCACGGCCTGTGCGCATCTCTCACCAAGAGATTGGCTTTGCCGCCCTTGCCAAGACAGGAACAACAATGCCAGACGAAGTGCTAGAGGCGGCCAAAGCTGCCGATGGCATTATCCTTGGCCCAGTCTCACATAATGAGTATCCGCCTGTGGCAGAGGGCGGGGTCAATCCCTCGGGCCTTCTGCGTAAGACCTTATCGCTTTATGCCAATATCCGCCCCGCGCGCAACTGGCCGGGATGTTCTTCGCCTATTACCAACCCCATTGACGTGATTGTCATGCGTGAGAATTTGGAAGGCTTTTATGCGGACCGTAATATGTTCCAAGGCAATGCTGAATTCATGCCCGTGGAGGGTGTGGCATTGTCACTGCGGCGCATCACAACCGAAGCCTCGCGCAATATTGCTGAAAGCGCCTTTGCCTGGGCGGCCCAACGAGACCAGAAAAAAGTAACAGCCGTTCATAAGGCAAATGTGATGCGGCTATCTGATACGCTTTTCCTTGAGGCCGTCAGAGACGTCGCAGCCCGCTATCCCGCAATTACCTATGAGGAGATGTTGGTTGATTCTGCGGCAGCAATGCTCGTGCGCACGCCAGACCAATTTGATGTGATTGTGACAACCAATATGTTTGGCGATATCCTGTCTGATTTAGCCGCAGAGTTATCAGGATCATTAGGTCTGGCTGGGTCTTTGAATGCCGGAGAACATCATGCCGCCGCGCAAGCCCAACATGGCTCCGCGCCCCAGATTGCCGGACAAGATATGGCAAACCCCTGTTCTTTGATATTGTCGCTGGCGATGTTGTTATCTCATCTTGGTGAGACCAAAGCCGCCACACGCATTGAGACCGCTATCAGGCATATGCTACAAGACAGTAAGACAAGAACCGCAGATTTAGGTGGCAGCTTGTCGACCAGCGCTTTTACAACTCAACTTTGTTCTCTCATATCGCAAGAGTAGGAGCTTATTATGCAAACAGCGATCCCCTTTTACTTCATGCGTGGCGGCACCTCTCGTGGCCCTTATATGAATAAAGCTGATTTGCCATCTGACCGTGACCAGCTGGCAGACGTATTATGCGCGGCCGTGGGGTCGGGGCACCCGCTTAATATTGACGGCATTGGCGGCGGTAATGCTGTCACAACCAAGGTGGCTATTCTCTCGGCATCGGATGATGAGTGGGCAGATATTGATTATTTCTTTGCGCAGGTAAGTGTTGAAGATCAGCTTGTAGATTTCAAACCAACCTGCGGCAATATCCTCACAGCTGTGGGGCCAGCGGCGATTGAAATGGGCCTATTACCAGCGCAAGATGGCGTGACAAATGTGAATATCCGCGCCGTCAATACCGGCGCGCGCATTATGTCCCGGGTGCAAACGCCAGGCGGCATAGTAAGCTATGAGGGTGACGCAGCCATTGATGGGGTGCCTGGGACGTCTGCCCCTATTGAGTTGAATTTTATGGATGTGGCCGGCTCATCAACAGGTGCCTTTTTGCCGACAGGCAACCTCAGTGATGTAATTGATGGTATTGAGGTTACTTGTATGGATGTGGCTATGCCAATGGTGATGGCACGCGCCTCTGATTTTGGCCTGACAGGTCATGAAACCAGAGATGAGCTTGATGCCAACAGAGAGTTCTTCGCGAAAATGGAAGCGATACGGATCAAAGCTGGCGCCTTGATGGGGATGGGGGATTGCAGCCAATCAGTGACACCCAAATTTGGCCTTTTCGCCCCTCATGAGGAAGTCGGCCATATCATCACCCGTTATTTCATGCCATGGAGCACACATCCCACAATGGCGGTGACAGGTAGCCAATGCATGGCCTCTTGCGCGCTGACCCCTGGCACGATTGCCTATGATATGATGACAGCGCCGAATGAGACGCCAGCCACCATTCATTTACATCACCCGATGGGGGTCATGGATGTGGTCATTGACTATGATATGACAGAGGATGGTTTTACCCATCGCTCTGCGGGCCTGATTCGGACCGCCCGTAAATTAGCAAAAGGTGAGCTTTTTATCCCGGCCTCTATCTGGCAAAAATAAGAGAGGGGCTCTTATTGTGGCGCGCTCAATGTCGCAATGACAGGCAGATGGTCTGAGGGATATCCCCCCTTAATCCGCTCATCATCAATGATATGAGAGGCCACAGGCAAGGCCGGGTTCATGAAGATATAGTCAATTCGCCGATAAGCTTCGATAGAGCGAAAGCCATTCCATGTTGAATTTGGCCCCTCACTCTCTGCCGCCATTCGCCGGCTATCAAACAGGCAATTATGACGCTCAATTGCATTGGTGGTTGCGGAATTGGGGATATCATTGAAATCAACGACTAAAACGCGAAGCGGCATGTCATAAGTGGCACGCTGCGCGGTAATGTAATCTTGGATTACTTTGCCACTATTTTGACGGGCTTGGGTGCCACGATGGTCATAATGCGCCGAGCCAAGCAACATGACCTCACCGCTTGGCATATGGCGCAAGATGGCGAAGGTTGCAATTCGTGGCAGCGCAGCATCCCATCCTTTACTACCTGCCTCTGTCGGGGTCTCGCTCAGCCAGATAGTATCTGTCTCAATGAGTTCGAACATGTCCTTGCGGAAGAATATCGGGGCATATTCTCCAGCTTCCACGCCATCATCACGCCCTACACCGACAAAATGATAGGCAGGCAAATTCTCTTCTAACCAGTCTAATTGATGGTGAAGCACTTCCTGCAACCCGCCAAAATCAACATTATATTTTGCGAAAATACTAGCGACCTTTGGCGCTCTTGTGGCCCAACCATTATGGCCGGTGTCGCCGCTATCATATCGAATATTGAAAGATAGCGCTTGCATCGTGTCTGTCGGGTGCGGTGTTAGATTGGCAGGCTCGCAGGCTGCCATTAATTCAGTTGTAATCGGAGGCACATTTGCATCGCCACCTGAAATGGTTTGCCCAGATTTGAAAGTTAAGGCCATGGCTGGATTCGTCAGTGCCAACAGCGCAGCCCCCATTATATACCCACAAGCACGCATCATCATACCTCATATCACCATCATGTAATGACAAGGCTAACTGCCCCCTGCCTAAGTGGCAAGAGGCGTCGTACTATTTCAGCTTGGTGACTGCCAGCGGCATGGCGAGGAAGATAAGGATAATCCGCGCTGTGTGGTGAAAGGCAACAAAGGCAATATCAAAGCCAAATAAAAGCGCAAGTAAGGTGACCTCATATAACCCACCAGGGACAAAGGCTAGCCAGATTTGCAATAAATCCCGCCCTGTCACAAAGGTCATGAGGCAGGCAGCAGCAAAGTAAAGGGTCAGGATCATCACTGTCGTGAGCGCAGCATCTCGCAAATAAACTCGCAACTCAGCAAACCGGACTTGGGCAAGGCGTGCCCCAACCGCGCCGCCAATCGCTAATTGGGCCAGCATCACAAATTCAAAAATGCGCGGGATGGCAATGATGCCAGCCATATGGGCAATGGTTGATGCCCCCACTGGCCCCAATAAATGAGGCATCGGCCACCGCAAACGGCGCGCTATGACATACCCTGAGACGGCAAGCGTGAAAAACCCCACCAAATCAAGCGCTGGCATATCAAACAAGCCTGGCATCTGGGCAAGCTGACTATTGCTTTCTGCCACGGCGGCCGCCCCTTGAAATAGCCCTAGAATGAGTGGCGTTGACACAAAGACAAAAGCGACACGGATGAGGTGGAATAACGCCACCACATAGTCTTTTTCAACAGTATCACGGGCAATAATGATGGCCTCTGCCTGACCGCCTGGTATCGAGCAGAAAAACGCCATGAGCGGATCATAGCGTCGTGCGCGGGTTAAAAAGAGATATCCCGCGCTGCTGACAATGAGAGTCACAAGGATCATCATCGCTAATGTATCCCACCAGCGATAAGCTTGACTGACAACATCTGCGTTAAAATAACTACCTATCAATACGCCTAGCCCTAACACGACAGGGATATGAAACCAGCGTGCGACTCCTAAATGTGGGTGCAAGGCTGGCATATTCGCCCCTATGACCCAGACACCAAAGAGGCTGCCCATCAAAAAGGGTGCCGGAAAATTAACCGCCCAAAATAATGCCCCCGTGGCAAGCGCAATAGCGAAAGTGACAGCCATTTTGCGGATGTCCGTGACAATTGCGCGAAAGGTAAGAGACGTTGCTGTCATAGCCTTTAATCCATCACTTGGTCTTGGCGCATTGCGAGGAGTTGTAGGCGCGCAGCGAGTGCTTGTTTGAGATGATATTGCATGGCGCGTTCTGCCTCGGCATCGTCTCCTGCCTCAATCGCTGTGATAACAGCTTTATGTTCAGCAAAAATCACATGAGCACGCCCATCTAGGAGATAGGCTGTGTCGCCGAGCAAAACCAAAAGATGTGATAGGCGGTGCAAGGCCTCTGTCAAAAAAGAGTTACGTGCCGCATCAAGCAAAGCACTATGAAACCGGCCATTATGCGCAGCTAGAATGGCTGGTTCTGCCCCTGCGGCAAGATAGCTTGCTTCTTGATCAAGAAGATGCGCGAAAACCTGTTTTTCAGCAGCACCAGCCCGTTGCGCCGCTCCTTTCGCGGCCGCCCCCTCAAGCAAGATACGCATATCATATAAATCATGGATATCCGACCACCCTAATTTACGGACAGCCAGATGATTACCATCAAATTCAAGTACGCCCTGCGCGCGCAACATGGCGACAGCTTCTCTTAAAGGCGTACGAGACACAGCCAACATTCGACATAAGTCTGATTCTACTACCCTTGCACCAGGCCGCAAAAGATGCGCCTTGATAGCGGCAATAATTGCATGGTGACATCGTTGTGTGGCGCTAAGAGATGGCATCTCAGCATCATTCTGTTCAATGATATCATTCCAGCTCATCATGTATGACGACCCTTTACAATTTGACAGAGGTTAAGGCGCTTTTTACTTGCCTTTCACGCATGCCCACCTTATTTGTATACACATGTATACAGACAAAACACAACTCTTTTCCATATCTTGGGATGTAATAGTTATTGGGGCGGGCAATGCTGGTCTTTGTGCGGCAATTACAGCAGCTGAGGCTGGTCAACGCGTCCTTGTAATTGAGTCAGCCCCCCGCGATATGCGTGGCGGCAATACACGCCATACACGCAACTTGCGCGCCATGCATGATGAGCCGACAGACATCCTTACAGATGCCTATAGTTTTGAAGAATATTTTGACGATTTAATGCGCGTGACAAAAGGCGTCACCAATGAAGCTTTGGCAACGCTCACGCTTGAAAAATCAGCCGAGCTCACGAGTTGGCTCAGCCATCGCGGTGTCCGCTTTCAGCCAGCCTTATCAGGCACATTGAATTTGGGCCGAACCAACGCCTTCTTCCTCGGCGGTGGGCGCGCTTTGTTAAATAGCCTGTGTCATTACGCAGAGGATATTGGCATTTCCTTTATTTATGATGCCCCTGTTAAGGAACTACTTATCGAAAATGGCACCTGTCAGAGTTTGGTATTTGAGGGACATGACACGCCGCTGGAAGCACGGCAATTTATCCTTACCGCCGGCGGGTTTGAAGCCAACCTTGATTGGTTGGCTGAAGGTTGGGGAGAGGCTGCGAAGAACTTCCTCGTGAGGGGTACGCCCTATAATAAAGGGGTGATGCTGCGCTCTTTGCTTGACCAAGGCGCTGTCCCCGTTGGCTCGCTCGACCAGTGCCATGCTGTTGCGATTGATGCGCGCGCCCCAAAATATGATGGCGGCATTGCAAGCCGTATTGACGGTGTGCCCTTCTCGCTTGTTGTGAATAAACAAGCAGAGCGCTTTTATGATGAGGGGGAGGATTTTTGGCCAAAACGTTATGCTATTTGGGGGCGCCTTGTTGCTGGGCAACCGGATCAGGTAGCCTATGCAATCCTAGATTCTGCTGGCGTTAAACGTTTCATGCCATCTGTCTTTACACCAATCCAGTCTGACAGCATTGAAGGGTTGGCCGGCGAATTAGGCCTCGCGCCTGAGGCACTTGCCAAAACAGTTGCGCAATTTAACAACGCCTGCCCAGAGGGACCCATTGACCAATCCATTCTAGATGGGAAAGCCACAACAGGACTAAAGCCGGAAAAAACAAATTGGGCGGCGCCTGTTGCCATCCCGCCCTTTTATGGTTTCCCTCTGCGCCCAGGCATCACCTTTACCTATATGGGTGTCGAGGTGAATGATAAGGCGCAAATTCTATTCGAAGATGGAAAAGCTGCGACAAACCTATTTGCGGCTGGTGAAATCATGGCAGGCAATATTTTAGGGCAAGGCTATTTGGCTGGTATTGGCATGACAATCGGCGCTGTGTTTGGACGGATTGCCGGCGAAGAGGCCGCAAAGCGCCTCCAAAATAAGTGAGAGATAAGATGAGCGTGAATCTACAAGATTTGGCAAGTGCGCAAAGCCATGAAGAAACCAAACGCATCATGCAGATTTGTAATGCCTGCCGGTATTGTGAGGGCTTTTGCGCCGTCTTTCCTGCCATGGAACGCCGCCGTGAATTTGATGAAGGTGACACAGCCTTTCTTGCGAACCTATGCCATAATTGTGGTGCCTGTTATCATGCATGCCAATACGCACCGCCCCATGAATTTGCCGTGAATGTCCCCGCAACATTGGCCGAACGCCGTCTTGAGACCTATGCTGATTATGCGTGGCCAAGAGCGGCTGGGAAAGTCTTTGAAGCCAATGGGCTCTTTGTCTCAATTGCCATCTCAATCGCCCTAGCCTTAGCGGTGGGATTAATGCTGGCATTGATTAATCCGGCTTTATTCTGGGGTGTGCATCTTGGCGAAGGCGCATTTTATGTAATTATGCCTCATACCGTCATGGCAGGCATTCCGTTGGTTATCACAAGTTATGTCTTTGTGGCCTTTGTGATAGGTTGGCGCCGTTATTGGCATCAAACTGGCGCAAAGTGGGGCGGCATGCCGGCCTTACAAGATGCGCTGACAGCGATGTCTACTTTGCGTTATTTAGGCGGGGACAATGCTGGGGGCTCGCCTGGCTGTCCGACCGCAGATTCACGTTCATCAAACGCGCGCAAATATTATCATCACCTGACCTTTTATGGCTTTATGATGTGCTTTGCCTCAACCTCGGTCGGGACGCTCTATCACTATCTATTAGGGCGTGAAGCGCCTTATGACTATTTCAGCTTGCCTGTTCTCTTAGGCACCGTTGGCGGCATCATTTTATGTATCGGCACAGCTGGCTTATGGATTGAAAAACGACGCATGGATGAGCGCGTGAAATCACTTGCCACATTGGGCATGGATTACGCCTTTATCTGGCTGTTATTCTGGGTATCTGCAACAGGCCTCATCCTCTTAGCGGTGCGTGAAACCAGCTATATGGGCTTGGCGCTTGCGATCCATCTTGGCCTTGTCTACGGCTTTTTCCTCATTCTGCCATTTTCGAAATTTGTGCATGGCATTTATCGCTTTGCCGCCCTATTGGCAAATGCAACAGAGGCCAAAACCTCGCATTAGGCAACATAAGGCACCAAGCCGCAGACCTTAAAATGGAAAGCGGCTTTGTGCCTGTTTGGTCGTAATGGCAAGCGGGTAATCATCTGCCAAAGGCATGCAGATAAATTGTGGCGCTTTCATATTAACCTCGCCCATTTCAAGGCCAATATTCTGCGCAGCTGTATAACAATCAGGCGCGGTTTGATAGCGCAACCCGCTATCGATATAATCATTGGCCAACACCCAAACGAGCAGATATTCCGCTTGTGGTGTAAACTCTGCCTTACCCTGCCCCATGAACATGACTTGTGATAGGACAGCAAAAAAGAGCACTTTACTTATCAGAGTCTTCATTCATTACCTCATATCTCAGTTCTGATACCGCATTGGCATGCGCATCAAACCCTTCGTAGCGGGCAAAAATTTCAGTCTTAGGTCCCATTTCTGCAAAGCCTTCTTTGGTCACCATACCAACAGAGCTTAATTTCATAAAATCCATCACCCCAAGAGGCGAGTGGATATGTGCGGCGCCAGATGTTGGAAGTACACAATTCGGCCCCATCATATAATTCGCCAGCGAGCCAGCCGCATATTCACCAAGCAACACTTCAGACGCATTGGTAATATGAGGGAGATGAGTCTCTGCCTCTTTTGATAAAATCTGACAATGTTCAGGCGCATAATCATTGATGAATTGATAGGCCTGTTCAGGGCTGTCTGTTAGGACAATGCCACCACGAGGCCCTGCTAACACCGCAGAGGCATAATCAACACGCTCCGCACTCATATGCGGATAAAATTCTGGGATAAGGCGCGCCGCTTCCTCAGCAAACGCCCTGTCCCATGTAACGAGGAAGCCAGAGCTGTCAGCCCCATGCTCAGATTCAATCAGAATATCAAGCGCTGCCAGACGAGGTGAAACAGTGCTATCTGCCAACACCACAACCTCAGACGGCCCGGCCGGTAGGCGAGAGCTAATCTTATCGGCTAAGACATGTTTTGCCGCCACAAACCACGGACTGCCTGGCCCTTCAATTTTTAAACATTTCGGAATCGAGGCTGTACCATAGGCTGCTGCGGCGACAGCAAGAGGTCCGCCAGCACGCCCCACCAGCTCCACACCAGCGATGCGAGCCGCAACCAAAGTGGCGGGGTCGATTTCCCCATCTGGTCCAGGCGGTGTCAAAATAACAGGGGTTTTAACACCAGCAACAACAGCGGGGATAGCTGTCATTAATGTAACTGACGGAAACGAGCCTTTGCCACGCGGTGAATAGAGCGCGCATGAAGAAATCGGGGTCGCACGCTCCCCTACCTTCACGCCAGGACGGATCTCTGTCCACCAGATATCATCTGGCTTTTGCATTTCATGAAAGCGCTTAATATTATCAGCGGCATAACGCAGCACATCGATAAACTCATCATCCAGCGCGTCAAATGCCGCATCAAATTCAGCCTCAGTCGCAAGGATATTCTGTGGATCAATCTCAGCCTTATCAAATTGTTTTACGAATTTGGCAATGGCCTCGTCCCCATTGTGACGCACCTCTTCGATGACAGGTGTGACTTTGGCGATATAGTCGGATAAATCATCTTCGGTACGTCGCAAAAGAGCCGCACGGTCCGCCTCTGATAAGGTGGCATAATCATAAAGAGCGATGGTTCGCATAGTGGCAAGCTCCTGGCAATGAGAGGTGGTGCGCTATGTCCTAGCTTCTACGTTATTTGTTCAAAAATTTGTAGTCCCTTTTGACCTTCAACAGAGATAACCCAGCAATCTTGGTCACGCGCGACTTCGCGGTCAATCAAAGCAGCGATATCTTGACGATCACGCGGTGTGTCCCCTGAAATAGCGGTGTATTCATATACACCGTCAAATGACATGGCACGTGCATAGAGCTTACTCTGATGACCATCAACATCACATTCGATGAAAATAATCCCTGAATCGGGATCACCTTTCTTGGTCACATAAAAGCCAATTAGCTCTTGATCAGCCAGACGCATCGCAGCATTGACGAGATGTTGTGTCTTCAGCTTTCCCATGGCATTCCGCTTTTAAAAATCAGTGCATCTGCCATTGCTTTCCCAATCACCAAAACGGGTCGGCTCTGGGCCTTTGGGGCCACCACGTTCAACAGGCGTCTTTGCCTCATCTGTTTGTGGCTCAGCAGTTGGCTTTTTGGGGTCATTTGTCTGTTTTTCAGTCATGCTTTGTTATATGGGAAAAAATAACTCATAGACAAGAGGGGGCTTCTGGTTGATAACAGCGCCATGAGTGATGATACCCAAAAGCAAAAGCCTGTCTTAAAACTTGCGAAGCCTGTTCAGGTCAAACCAGCCAAGAAATCAGCTGGCAAGAAACGCGCTCCAGGTCCCTTTGGCGGACATTTTGGCAAAGGCGGTGCCTCGTTTGACCAAAAGCGACGCGACAAAACCAAAGCCAAGCCTAAGCCACAACAAGGCCAGAAGAGAGATATCGTCTCGCTATCCCGGGTCGATAATCTACCTGCAAACCGCATGGCCGCCTTTGAAGTGGCGCAGCTTGTGTTACTGCATGATCACTATCTGGATAAAGCGCTGGCCGAGAATGAGCGCCTATCAAATCTTTATGCGTCTGACCGTCAGTTTGTACGTTTATTGGTCACAGGCGTGTTGCGTCATCATGCGCAGCTAGATCCGGCCATTACGTCCCTCGTCAATAGCAAGCCGCCAGCCGAAGCTCATTTGATTTTAATGATGGGTGCCGCACAATTATGGCTATTAAAGATGCAACCTCATGCTGCCATTAGCACCTCTGTGGATTTGATGCGGGCGGCAGGCTTTGACCATATGACTGGCCTTGCCAATGCTGTTCTGCGTAAAATTGCCAATCAGGATTTTGACCTTCTGGCCGCAGAAAATCTGTCTGATAATATCGCCGCACCACTTCTGGAAAGCTGGCAAGCGGCCTATGGCACACAAACAGTCACACGCTTTCTGCCTGTGCTCTTCACCCCGCCTGAGATGGATTTGAGTTTCGCAAAGGCTGCGAGTGCCGCTGAGTTTGCCAAAAATAAAGAGGCTGTCTGCTTGCTTGATACGGTTGTACGCACAAAATTAGGCGGGGATATTACAAGCTGGGATGGGTTTGCCGAAGGGGCGTGGTGGGTGCAAGATATCGCCGCTGCGATGCCTGCACACCTCCTAGGGGATGTGGCGGATAAAAATGTGATTGATATGTGCGCAGCGCCTGGTGGTAAAACCGCCCAACTTATCGCATCAGGCGCCAAGGTGACAGCGATTGAGATTGACCCCAAAAGAGCCCGCCGTCTGCAAGATAATCTGGAAAGATTACAGATGAGCTGCGTCATTGAGGTTGAAGATGCCCGCCATTACCGGCCCAACAAAAAAGTAGATGCGGTATTACTTGATGCGCCCTGCTCAGCGACAGGCACCATCCGCAAGCGCCCTGATGTCATGCAAAAAGACATCAGCACAGACTTAAAAGAATTGCCGCAATTGCAATATGAATTGGCGAAATCAGCGCTGAGCTGGCTTAAAACAGATGGCCAGCTTATCTATGCCACATGCTCACTACAACCTGAAGAAGGTGAACAGGTAATCACAAGACTGACATCTGGCGATAAGCCGCGGGCTCGCCTCTTGCCTTTCACTGCAGAAGAGGCTGGCCCCTTTGCCAGCGCCCTCACAACAGAGGGGACGTTGCGCCTTCTGCCAGATGCATTGCAGATAGATGGCACACATTCTGGTGGCAATGATGGATTTTTCATTGCCAGATTGCAGGCTCTTTGAGAATAGTTAAACAAATAGAAAGCTTGTCAGTCCGAAGGCCTATGCGTTGACGAAACTATCCTATGATAGAGAGACCACTCAGCAAAATTGGCGCATCACGCATGTGGAGCGGCTGTTGCGTAGCTCTGCGCTTTTCAGATGGCAATTGCGGGGCAAAGCCGCTGATTGGCCGACCGCTAAGTTAATTGATCCCTGGCAAGGCAACCCAATGCGTGGCGGTCAATTGGTACAAGGCGGGCTTACCACTCTTCTTTCTGATGAAGCCTATCAAGATTTTGGATGGCTGCGTGATGTGCGTGATTATGGTGGCCTTGCAGGTATGAGCCTTGCTCGTGACCATATTATGAAATTCAAACATCGTTATCACCGGTGG
>CALEYP010000015.1 GCA_937924895.1 uncultured Alphaproteobacteria bacterium | reverse complement strand
ATCAAATGTTGAAACGCCCTCAAGTGAGAGAGATAACAGCCGATAGACCCTGGTATAGGGTCATAAGATAGGTTGTAGAATAAAGCCCTCTCATCACAATGGGACGCACGTTCATCTTGTGACCAGCCTCGCGCATCAACCGCCTTCACCCAATGGTAGGTGAGGTTATGCGGAGCAAGACTAGCTTCAAGTCTAGCGCGCCTATCCGCGGCGTCATCCAGTGATATAACCAAAAGTTCCATGAAATGGTTTTAGGGATCATCGGCGCGGCTGACAAGTCACCAAAGACAGGGCTCTGAAAAAGAGCCAAAAAAAAGGAGGCATTATGCCTCCTTTTTCTAAATAGTCGGCGTTCACTTAAGAGCCTGGAACTTCGCCGCCCAACTCTGCTGCCAATGCGTCACATGTGGCCTGGCCAGATTGTGCTACACAGGCATTGTAATAATCAATGTCAGTTGCAAGTTCGCCAAGCTGTTCTTCAACTTGTTGCGTGACAGCAGCAATAGTCTCTAAGTTTTCACGAATGACTTCACTTGAAAGAAGTTGCTGTACATCTTCCAATGCACCTTCTTCAATCAGCGCATCAATTTCATCTGTGATAACGGCTGCTAGGTCAGCATCAAGCTGTGACAATGCATCATTAGTGGCCAATATGTCTTCAATTGCCACACCTGATTCATCAGCAATGTCCTGCAATTCGTTCAACTGCTCAAAACTGATGGCGTCGGAACCTGTTACCTGTTCAACCACGGCATCGCCAATGATGTTCATCTTAGAATCTTTTGTTTTGCCCTGAAGCTCAGAGACAGGAACGAAAGTGATATCGTCACCAACGACAACAAATACGTTGTTGCCTGCGATACCAGCGACGTCACCGCCATTGGCGGCACGTTGTTTATAGACTTCCATCTGCGCTGGGCTTGCGCCATCATAAACGCCACCATCGCTGCCTAGTACCTGGCCACTCTTTAGTGTCAAAGCATGAGCGCCAGCTGATACGAGCGCCATTGTTGTTGCTGCAAAAATAAGGTGTTTCATAAGCGAACACTCCTTCTTTGATATGCGCCTAACGCATAATTGTTTTTCACCATGGTGGTGTGTATAACAGATAATATTAATTTAGTAAATTTGGTTGAAATCATCATGTCAAAAACGCACATATTATCTATTTTGGCCGCAATTTTTGGATTTTTATTCTGTCAGGCTGCCACTGCGGCGGTGGACTCACAGGCAACACGTGCATTATCTGGTGTGATTGCGGCTGCGAATGGCCCTGTTACGATTTCCTACATCAATGACGATGGCGCTTCAATCGGGCGCGTGGCAGAGATTGGTGATGATATTTACCTCAATGATGAAATAACGACTGGGCCTGATATGTCTTTGCAGATTTTACTGCGTGACCAGACAGTATTTTCCATCGGGCCAAATAGCAGCCTTATTTTTGATGAATTCATCTATGACCCAGCTGCAGTAGATGCCGCGTCCCTATCTGCGTCAGTGACTAAGGGTAGCTTCAAGTTTATTTCTGGCAAAATTTCAAAATTAAAACCAGGCGCGATGCAGCTGAAACTGCCAAATGCGACAGCATCTATTCGCGGCACATCTGTGGCTGGCCGTGTTGCCGAGGATGGCGGTGCAGATATCGTGCTCTTGACAGGTGCCATTGCCGTCCAAAGTGATGCCGCACCCGAGGTTGATATCTTCCAATCTGGTTGGGGGGTGACGGTTGATGCGTCTGGCGGTGTGAGCCCGCCTGTTCCGTTTTCCGCTGATGAAATTAATGCTCTCATTGATGAGGCAACTATCTCGCCTAATGATAATGGTGACGGAGAGGGGGCGGCGCCTACCCTCGCCTCAGCGCCATCTGCTACTACGATTGAAGAAGGGGAAGCGCTTCTATTAGCGGCAATTGACCCTGAGGCTGATGACGTGTCTGCCAGCACGATTGTTGCCACTATTTTATCGAATGAGACCTTGTTAGCGCAATTGGCCGAAAATGAGGTTGCGATTGAGATCCTGCAGGATTCATTGGAATCAAATGTGGTGCTTGATACCGATTTGATTAGCTACATCCTGTCAGGGGGCTCACCTTTATGGTTGTTCTATGATGGCAATGGTAATCTGCAAAATCCTGTCCCAAATCTACCGCAATATCAAAATGACCTCGCGATATATAATGAGGGCTATGCCGGTCTTGTCTCAACGAGCTATTCCGGCTCTGTTAATTTTACCAAATCCGATTTAGCCTTGGCCCCATCTGCCGTTACGAATGGTGATACGGGTTCAGGGACCGCCTCGTTCGATATTACGCTTAATTATGATACAGCTGCTGTGACAGGCAGTTTTTCAACCTCGGACATCATCATCAATAATGTGAATTATGGTGCTGTTGATACAGCAAATGCGGGAACAACAATTTCTAATACCTTTGTTCCTGGCAGCCCGTCTTTGCTCGATGGTGTGCCACTGCTGACTGGTGGCAGTTTGGCAAATGGCGCACAGGTGGAATTTGTGGGCTCTTTTGGGTCTATTACCAATGGCACAACAACAGAAGACGGCACATTGGGTGGCTTTGAAGTGAATGTAAACCGCGCTGGTACGACAGATCCCAGCCTCAAAGGTGAGGTTTATCAAATCGGCACTGTACAATAGGGCGCTGCTAGAAATGACGAGCGGCAGCATAGGCTGATGCCCATGCCCATTGGAAATTATGCCCCCCTAAATGGCCGGTTACATCCATCACCTCACCAATGAAATACAGGCCAGGAACAGATTTGGCCTGCATATCCTTTGATGATAACGCATCGGTGTCAACGCCGCCAAGAGTGACTTCTGCTGTGCGATAGCCTTCTGTGCCAGCTGGTTTGATAGGCCAATGACGCAAAATATCCTCAAATTGTGACAGCGCTTTGTCACTAATATCCCCTAATTTCCCACTAATCTGATGAAAATCACAAAAGGCATGCGCTAATCTTTTTGGCAAAGATTTGGCAAGGCTTGTCTGAATATCTTGGCGGGGATGGGCACGTTTCTCAGACAGCAGAAAGGCCTCTGATGGGGCGTCTGGTAACATATTAATGGCAATGGATTGACCATCTTGCCAATAGGATGAGATTTGCAAAATAGATGGGCCGCTCAGGCCGCGATGCGTAAATAATAGCCCCTCAGAAAATGACGCGGCGCCAGCTGACAGCGAGGCAGGGATGGAAAGGCCTGTTAAGTCTTTGCACATCTCTTTGATTTTGTCGGTGAATGTCAGAGGCACTAATCCTGCTCTTGGCGCAATGAGGGGGAGGTCAAATTGTTTGGCTATGTCATAGCCAAAACCAGTGGCGCCAATTTTAGGGATAGACAGACCCCCTGTTGCAATTACGCATTTTTTGCTGTGCCAGACGCCTTTTGACGTAGTCAGGCGAAAGCCACTTTCGGTTTTATCGACAGCTTTTATCTCAGTTTCAAACGACGTGCTTACTTTGGTTTTGTCACATTCTGATAGCAGCATATCAATTATATCTTGCGCGCTATTATCGCAAAATAGCTGTCCAAACTTCTTTTCATGAAACGGGATCTGATAGGCCGTCACAAGGTCAATGAAGTCATAGGGTGAATAGCTCGCCAGTGCCGATTTTGGGAAATGCGGATTCTGGCACAGAAAATGATCAGGACCGCTATAGATATTTGTGAAGTTGCATCGTCCCCCGCCAGAGATACGGATTTTTTCTGCCACCCGTTTGCGGTGGTCAAATAGCATAACCTTATGCCCGCGTGCAGCAGCTTGGCTGGCACAAAATAGACCAGCTGCGCCAGCGCCAATAATAGCGATATCACAGGTGAGTTGTGGGCGGGCAGCGGGGCTCATGAAGAGGCGCTATTCTTTTTCGGTAATGTGAACAGAACGAGGCGATGTAGCCCGTAGGCAATCGCTGGTGTGATGATCACAGCAGCAGCCAATGAAATCAGACGCCCCTTATCATGGCCTTGCGAGATAAGCCCTGCTGATAGAAGGAATAACTCTATAAAGGCAGTCATGCCCCAAATCACAAAGAGGCAGAATCCGCGGATGATGGCTGTCATGATACGACCCTTATCTATTGGCGAGCCAGCTGGCACAAAGCGTTTCAATGATGTGAGATCTGTGATGTCTTGTCTCATCTGTCAAGCGAAGCGGCGTTCCTTTTCCCCAGATGGGATCGGGCCAGCTTTCATCGGTGAGGTGCCGCGCGACGATGTGAAGGTGGAATTGTGAAACCACATTACCAATCATTGCAATGTTCATTTTATCAGCCTCACTGCTGTCCTTCATGCCGGCAGAAAGGTGGCTTGTCAGAGACAGGAGCGTTACACGGGCCTGTTCTGACAGGTCCGTCAGTTCACTAATATTCGGGATTTGGGGAATGAGTAGAACCCAAAAATAACGCATATCATCAACAAGCCTGACGTCAAAACCATCAATTGATGCAACAGAAACAGAGCTGTCGGCTAGCCTGCTATCAAGTGTAAAATCTGTCATAAAACCCACCGGAATGAAGGCATCTTTGCTGCGGCTTGGCTCGGCGTTTCGCACCCGTTAAAAAACTCAATCATAACAATCCCCGTCATGTTATGGCATGAGGGTAGCAGAAACGTGCTTGTGATAAAAGGTGAAGGCAGACATAGTAAGGGCTGATGACATAACAAATAGGATCGGCACATTATGAAACAATTTATGCTTTTGCATGTAGGATTTGAAATGCCAACCGAAGAGGTGATGGCACAGTGGAATAGCTGGTTCCAGGAGACAGCCTCCATCACCACAGATATGGGCGGTTTTATGAATGGAACCGCGCTTACAGCAGATGGCGCGCAGGATTTGCCGATGGATAAATCGGTGATGACAGGCTATTCGATCATTGAAGCTGAGGATAAGGATGCAGCTATCGCAATTGCTGAGAAAAATCCCTTTATCACAGCTATCCATGTTTATGAGATTCGTAAGGGTTAGCAAGCTCCCCTGATTGCTAGCCTATCATCTTTGGAGAAGAGGCAGGGGAACCTGCCTTTTTTTATGCGCTATGAGAGATGCGCATCTTTTAAATGAATTTAAACTTATATATAATATAAAACTTTTTCTTGATCGGAAAAGTTACAATCTCTATATAAGTATTATTAGTAAAATCTCTGACGTTGAGTTATGGGGGTAGTGATGGCTGCTTGGCTTTTTAATCCCGGCGATAAACTGTGTGATGTCTTTCACATAACAGGAGAGCATCGTTTTATTGCTCGTCTCTTTATCAACATGCATTGGTATGGGCATTTTGCTGTTTGGTTTGCCTTTCTTTATGCAGAAGCATACCCGCTTTAAGACCGGCTGTTCGTGTGGTTTTCATAAAAGTGTCATAATTTCGTAACACCTGTTTCAAACTGTCAGCTTTTACTAATCCTGCAGCGCTTAGGCTGTGGAGATAGAATAAAGGATAGGATGATGAAACAGATTTGGCGCTTTTTAGCTGTCTTTGGCTGTGTCACTTGGCTTATGGGCGCGCCTGCCATGGCTAGTGACATTACCATTTTACATATGAATGACCACCATTCTCATTTGCAAGCTGATGACGGGGTAGATCTTGTTTTGGCTGGCCAAACAACACGTGTCCGATCAGGCGGCTTTCCCGCGCTCATTGCCAAAGCAAAGGCCTTATCTGCGGGGCGTGATGATGTTTTGACGCTTCATGCTGGTGACGCCATTACAGGTGATCTTTATTACACCTTATTCAAAGGTGCGGCCGATGCTGCCTTGATGAATGCCTTATGTTTTGATGCTTTTGCCCTGGGTAATCATGAATTTGACGATGGCGATGCGGGGCTTGCGGCTTTTCTTGATGAGTTGGCAAAAGGAGATTGTGATACCAAAGTGCTGGCCGCCAATGTTATGCCTGAAATAGGTGTCTCACCTCTCACACCGCAAAGTGCCACAGATTATTTCCACCCCTCTCATATCTTCACAAGAAACGGCGTGAAGATAGGCGTTATCGGGATTGATATTGCGTTGAAGACAAAACAATCATCAAGTCCAGATGAGACAACCTTATTTGCTGATGAATTTATTTCGGCTCAGGCGGAAATAGAGAGACTGCAGAGCCAAGGTATCAACCATATTATTCTGCTGACCCACTATCAATATGCCAATGATATTGCGCTGGCCCAGAAATTACAGGGCGTTGACGTGATTATTGGTGGTGATTCTCATACGCTACTTGGTGATTTTGCTGATCTGGGGAAGCCATCCTCAGGGCCATATCCGACCTTGGTGACCAATGCGGATGGTGATATCACTTGTGTCGCGCAGGCCTGGCAATATAGCCAAATTCTAGGAGAGCTTCATATTTCCTTTGATGAGGCGGGTCGTGTCACAGATTGTAAAGGCACCCCTCATATGGTGCTTACAGATAGTTTTAAGCGCAAAAATGCTGATGGCGATCGTATGCCTGTGACAGGAGACGCACGAGCGGCCATTCTCGCCGCGATTGAAACGCATCCTAATTTATCGCTGGTTGAAGAAGATGAGACCGCCGCGGCACTGCTTGCGGAATATGCGGGGCAAGTCGATGGGCTGAAAGCCCAAATCATTGGGCATATCACCGAGCCGTTATGTTTGGAACGCATACCGGGGCAAGGAAAGTCTGAGATGTGTGATGTATCTGCGACAGCTAGGCATGGATCTGACATCTCAAATCTTGTGGCGCATGCGTTTCGGGATATGTCACGAACTGGTGATATCGCTATTCAGAATGGCGGCGGTGTGCGCACAGATGTGCCTGAAGGGCCATTTTCGATTGGTGACGCCTACCAATTATTACCGTTTGCCAATACGCTCGTCGCGATGCAGATGACAGGCGCTGAGCTTCATCAGGTATTAGAGGATGCGCTTGATTATGCCTTAACACCAGATGGGTCAACGGGGGCCTATCCTTATGCGGCGGGATTGCGCTGGGAGATAGATAGCAGCAAACCAAAGGGACAGCGTATTTCAAATTTGGAATTTAAGGGACCAGATGACACAGTCTGGACGGATTTAGATAGAGCACGCACCTACGAAGTCATTACAAATAACTATATCGCCGGCGGGCGAGATGGGTATGTAACATTCAAACAGGTGGCTGATGAGGGACGGCTCACCGATACCTATCTCGATTATGCACAGAGTTTTGTGGATTATGTCCAAGAGACTGGCCGTTTGCGTAAACTGCCTATCTCTGAATATTCAACACAGCTCTACCGCTAGGATTATGCCATCACTCATAGGGCTGGTGGCTTAGGCCTTCAGCTCTAAGGGTGTCTCAGGAGAGCCATAAGAAATTATAATAAACCCATTCATCCGCTTTTGTTCCGTATCGTAGAAAGCCATGTCAACGATGTGAAAGGGGCAGGATGATGAAATATGTATTTTTTGGGTCTATTGGTGTGATGGCTGAAACATCAAATATTCAACGCCAATGTTACAATAAGGCACTCGCTGAATTTGGCACGGGTCTTTCTTGGAATGTGGCAAGCTATTGTGAGTTAATCCGCACACCTGGCGGGCTGGAGCGGCTAGAGCGTCTTGGGATTGATGCTGAGACTGCGCAGAAAGTGCATCAGCGCAAGCAAGAGCTATTTGCACATGCGATTGCAGATGGGGTACCTGCGCGCCCAGGCATCACAGAGATGGTTTCTTATTGCCTATCACAAGATATCAAAATGGCTTTTGTGACCTCTACCACGCGCCAGACCATTTCAGCTATCATGACAGCCTTATCAAAGGAGATTGATTTCGACAAATTCAGTGCTGTTCTATGTGCTGACGACGTTGACCGCGCGAAACCAGACCCCGCCATTTATCATCGCGCTATGGCAATGGTTGGTGCCTCTTCGCACCAAGATGTGCTGGTCATCGAAGATACGATTGCGAATTGTGGTGCGGCTGAGGCGGCAGGCCTCCGGTCAGTCTTTTATCCTGGGGAATTCGCGTTAACCCATCATTATCAACAATCTGAACAGCATCTATCTGTAGAGAGATGTCAGGCCGCTTTTGCGAAGCCACCCTTATCCTCTGTTGCCTAATAGGTCGGGGTCAGTCAATGATACTATCTCTTTATGCCGGCCTGTTAACGCTTTGGCTTTTAATTTTGTCTGTGCGAGTTATTGGCTTGCGAGGCAATCCTCTCTTTGCGGTAATGGCATTTGCGCCACATGGCAAAACGGCCCTAGAGCGCGCGATTAGAGCACATGGCAATTTTTGCGAATATACGCCGCTCTTCCTCATTCTGCTTTATATTTTGGAACAGCAAGGTGCCGCCGCTACAACCATTCATGCCTATGGCGTTAGCTTTTTGGTAGGGCGGGTGATGCATGGCGTTTGTTTTGGGTTTATGACTCAATCATTACCCCTTCGAATTGCAGGCACAGCGCTCACCCTCTTCGCACTATTAGGCCTAGCAGTCCAGCTCTTGATGATTTAGCGCTCAATCTGGCGCAAGGATCCGGATTTCTGTAGCTTGTGGGCCTTTGCCGTCATCACTGATATGCATGAGGAGGCTTTGTCCTTCCGCGATGGTGCGTAGGCCGCTGGCTTGCAATGTGCGGCTATGAAGGAAGACGTCTTGCGCATTTGAGCCGTCAATCACCTCCACAAATCCATACCCTTTCTCAGCATTGAAGAATTTTACGATGCCGCGCACCTCACCTTGTTGCGGCGTGGTGTCTTTCGGTAGGGCATCAGGTGCTTTACGTGATAGGCCGCGAATATCCTGAATATAGGGGCCATTTGCGCCTGTGACGACAAAGACGGTAATCATATCACCTGCATAGAGAAAGCTTAATCCAAAGCGATCTAGCACCGTGCGATGAATAAAAATATCGTTGGTTTCTATGCGCACAAACCCATAGCCGCGCTGTTCATTATACCAAATCACATGCCCTGTATGTGTCCCAGTTTGCAACATCTCACTATTCCAGTCATCAAACATTCTTTCGTTAAAAATGAGAGAATTAATAATTTAAAACAACCTAAAATAGTATAAAATGCCAAAAAGGGGACACCATGACGGTGCCCCTTATGACTGGCAGAGATAATGGGGTTAATAGGCCGTTTGCAATAGCGCAATCTGTGTACGGATAGCGTCTCGCATAGCGGCTTGATGCTGCTCATGATTTTGGGCGTGCTGGGCGGCGTCACAGAAAATGATGCCGCGTGACGAATTAACAAGGCCACCTGTAAAGCAGCCATCTTCTTTGCCAAGTGCGATTGTCGCATGGGCTGGCCCTGCCCCTTGCGCGCCGAAACCAGGAATCAAGAACGGGCTATGTGGCAAGGTGGCACGTAAGTGCTCTGCTTGTTCTGGGACTGTTGCCCCTGCCACGATGCCGAGTGAGGATGTGCCGCTCTCCCCTACCATCCGCGTCGCCAAGGGGGCGAGACGATTGGCGAGATGTTCATAGACAGTCTCATCGCTGGTGGGTAATTCCTGCAAATCTGCCGCGCCCTCATTTGACGTGCGCACCAGAATAAATAAGCCATTTCCTGCTGCCTCAGCGACCTCTAAGAAAGGCATAATGGTATCTAAGCCCATCCAAGGGTTGATAGTCAGCGCATCACTAACAAAGGGCGCATCAGCGGCAAGGTAGGCTTGGGCATAAGCAGCCGAGGTTGAACCAATATCACCACGTTTGGCATCCATGATGACAAGAAGGCCGGCTTCTTTCGCTGCCTGTGCTGTATCTGCTAGGACGGCGAGCCCCTGCGGGCCAAAGGCCTCAAACATAGCCGCTTGTGGTTTTACTGCAGGGACAAGGCCGCGTGCCGCTTCTACCACATTCATCGCGAAATGACGAAGACCGGTGATCGGATCGCCAGTAGTAAATAGCGCTGGTAGCAATCCGCGATGCGGGTCAATGCCCACACAAAGCGGTGTGCCTGTTGAACGCAAAGAGGCTGCTAGCCTATCACCAAAATGCCGGTTCTTTATGGTCATTCTGTTGGCAAGCCTAACGCATCACGATAGGTGGAAAGAAGCATATCTTCTTCTGCGAGGATATCCTTATCCATGCCACGAATTTTGATGATTTGACGCATAATTTTTGGCTCAAAACCGGTGGCTTTGGCTTCGGCATAAATATCTCTGATATCAGCCATTAAGCCGCGCTTTTCTTCTTCAAGCCGCTCAATACGCTCAATATATTGACGCAATTGATCAGCGCCTGTTTGTCCTGTCACACTCATCTTCTACCCTCTAAATGATTGTGTTATTTCATTGTGTGTGTTTTTTCAAACGCGGCACGTTGCTCAGCTGTGGCTTCTGTCTGATAAGCAGCCTTCCATTCGTCATAGGGCATGCCATACACATGTGTCCGCGCGTCTTCTTTGCTCATTTCCATCCCGGCCTCTTGTGCCGCTTCCATATACCAGCGAGACAGGCAGTTGCGACAAAAACCAGATAGATTCATCAAATCAATATTTTGCACATCTGTACGTTCTTGTAGATGGGCGACTAGGCGCCGAAACGCAGCGGCCTCTAATGCAGTTTGGTCAACGCTCATGACGGTATCTCCTCATCTGGATTTATGAGATTAGCATGCGCCGCATCCTACCTTGTTTGGTGAATAATGAAAAGTGTCATCCGCAACGCTCTGTTATTTTGTCGGGGTGAAAGTGGCATACTTCTTACAATGCCAAAAAACTTTGCCTTGGCTAAACTTTGAAACGATCTTATAAGATATGAAAGGGAACAGTCCGGTAAGGGACAGGGGATGAGTACAGATATCTCAGCTGCAAAATTTGAGCGAATTAGAAAAGCGCATCAATCCGAAGTCATGGAAGACTATGTCGAGATGATAGCTGAACTGATTGAAGAGACAGGAGAAGCACGCGCTGTTGATTTAGCGGCGCGCTTTGGTGTCACAAGCCCAACAGTAAATGCCACGATCCAGCGCCTCCAAAGAGAGGGACTTGTCGAGACACGCCCTTATCGGTCTATCTTTTTAACCGAAGAGGGACAGGCTCTGGCACAATCTTGTAAAGACCGTCATCAAATTGTAGCAGATTTCTTAGTCTCAATGGGGGTACCCGAGGAGATTGCGGATGCTGATGCTGAAGGGATGGAACATCACATTTCAGAGGAAACCTTAGCTATTTTTAAGGCCGCTACCAAGGGGTGAGCTTAGCGTAACACGTAAAAGGCCTTTACGCGCCGGCGGTTATCACTAATCGCAACATCAGAGATGGCAAGTGGGCCAATCGCCTCAGCGAAGAGTGGGGCAAGCTCTGCTTCTTTATCAATCATGATAATATAGGGTTTAGGATCATCCTGTGACAGCGCATGCGTTAATTCAAAATGGCTGCCAGGAATGCCATCACTATCTCTGACTTTAATCTCAAAATCTGTGTCTGCAAGGTGCCAGGATAAAAGCGCTGCCTCAGCACGCCTATCAGCGATGATGATGCGTGCCTGTTCTTGCGATGCAACGGTACCAGCCATATCGGCTAGCGGCTCCCAGCCACGCAAACGACGTAGCGGGTCTGATTGTGGTGTCGCATGATGAAGATCGCCAAGCCCAAGCCCGATGAGAGCAAACAGCGCGGCAAATAGATTGATAGAGAGCGCCAACCTTGCCCAGAAATGGTGACGAAGTTGGCTCACAAATCCGGCGGTAATGAGACAGGCCGCTGGCCAAGCTGTGGCTGCCCAATTCGCATTGGCGGTTTTAAGATAGGCTTGTCCTGTCATTAATCCTAAGACGGGTAAACAAAACCATAAGAGCATGACCGGCATGTTGGTTTGGCGATAACGTAGCAACGCCGCGCAAAACAGAATAAAAAATAACGGGCCAGATACTGCTGATTGCGACACTAAAAATTCAAGCGCTTGTGTCAGGCTGTAATCAGGGACGGACAAATCAGCATTCTCGCCAAGGTGCGAGAAGGTGATGCCACCATTGGCGATGTTCCACATAAGGTTTGGTGAGAAACTAATCAGCGCACCGGCAAGAAGAGTGAGTATCCACCGCAGCTTCATCGATAATGCGGTCTCTCGCTCACATAGCAGTGTTAGCGCCGCGCCAAGCACAAAATAAATCGCGGCATATTTGGCAAGAAGACCAAACCCAATGACAAAGCCAGAGGCAAAAAGATAGGACAGCTTGCCTTGCGCTCTGGCTTCAAGGAATAAGGCCAAAGCAATCACCCATGGCACCAGCAAAATGCTGTCGGTAGAAATCACAAAGCTACCAAGTGAGACAATGGGCAAAGAAATCCAAAATAAAGCGGCCCATCGGCCAACTGAGGGGGAGAAATAGCGCCGCCCAATATGCCAGAGGAGGCCAGCAATGATGAGGTGCAGGAAGGGGGCGAGACTGCGAGTGGCTGCTGCAGAACTGCCAAAGAGCGCATCAGTCATTGCTAAAACCCACCCAATTAAAGGTGGTTTCGAATAATAGCCAAAATCAAGCTCTTGGCCCCAAAGCCAATATTGCGCCTCATCGACACCAAGCTCAAGGGGGCTAGCTAAAATCGCAAAAAAACGTGCTGCAACTAGCACTAAGATAGATGCGAATAAGACCTTATCAGCTGACCAGTTTTGTGGCTTGTCGCTCGTGGTCTTCTCTGTCATTGGGGCGCCTCTTTTTTACGATCATGCCGCGCACTTCACGAGGATAGCACGCGTCTCTCTCTAGCTTTATGGCAGATAGTTGCTATATAGCAAGAGAGCAATGAGTTTGAGACCCTCTGAAAAGGTAGGCTGATGACACCGCAGGAAATTGCATCTGAGATTATTGACGAGTTTTCATTCTTTGATGATTGGGCTGATAAATATCAACATCTGATTGATCAAGGACGGTCGCTCGCCCCATTGCCAGATCAGTATCATGATGATGCCTATATCTTGAAAGGCTGTCAGTCTGTGGTCTATTTTGCCTCAGATTCAAAAGAAGGACAGCTTATTTTCCATGCCGCGTCAGATGCGGCAATCGTCCAGGGTCTGATCGCCCTATTGGTGCGTGTTTATTCCCAGCAAGCACCGGAGGATATCCTCGCACAAGATGCCCAGTTCCTAGCTGAGATTGGTCTTGATAAGCATCTATCTGCGACTCGCAAAACAGGATTGGCGGCAATGGTTACCGCTATCCATGATGCAGCCCGCGCAGCGCGCTAGCCGAGCGATCTCTCAGCGCGGGGTGTTTTGCCATAGGTCTCGCGATAACATTTTGAGAAATGCGAGGCGGAAACAAAACCGCAGGCCAAAGCAACAGATAGGATAGACAAAGAGGTCTGCCGTAATAGCTGCCGCGCTCTGGCTAGTCGCAAATTCAAATAATAGCGCGTTGGCGTTGTCGATAGATATTTCCGGAAGAGACGCTCTAGCTGCCTTGTTGATAAGGCGGCTTGTGATGCCAATTCGGTTTGGGACATGGGCTCTTCAAGATGTTCTTCCATCAAGGCCACAACGGTGAGCAATTTCGGGTGTGAGACGCCTAGCCGTGTGCGCAATTCCATCCGTTGACGATCTGAGGGGTCTCTAATGCGATCATGGATGAATTGGTCTGACACCTGTGCTGCAAGCGTTTGACCATGAATTTCTGAGATGAGATAGAGCATCATATCAAGAGACGCAGTGCCGCCTGAGCAGGTAATACGGTTATCAAAAATCTCAAATAATTCATTTGTGATCTCTAAATGGGGAAATTCTTCTGCAAGCCCATCAATATTTTCCCAATGGATGGTGCAGCGCGATTCGTTGAGCAAGCCAGCGGCGGCGAGCACATAGGTGCCTGTGCAAATGGCGCCTACAACAGCGCCCTGACGGTCAAGGCGACGCGTGACATTCAACACATTTTGATCCGTATGGCTCTGCACATCTAAGCCCCCACATACGAAGACAAGACGACATTCCGCGAGATCAGCAAGCGTGTTTTCAACTTCCACACGTACCCCATTTGAGGCAGAGATAGGGTCATCAGTTGGGCTAGCAATGACCCATTCAAACAAAGCTTCACCTGACATGCGGTTGGCAACACGCAGTGGCTCAATCGCTGCAGAGAAAGCGATCATTGAAAAGTTTGGCACCATCAAAAAGCCAACTTTAATCGTTCCAGCAGATTTGCTTGACAGCAATACCTCTTTGATTTTTTCGCCAGTTATCACAGTGGGGTCCTCGTGCAAAAGCTACTAAAATAAACCATTAGCTCAAATTACTGAAAAAGAAAGTGGAAAAGCGATAGGGAGGGCGATTTTTTGCTAGTCCATGTCGCCCACAAGAAATGCTATCTGTTGCTTTTGCTATGTTGCTAACTTATTAATTCGCATTTCCAAATTATGGAAGCCCACCAACTTGAAAGACCGGATGAAAGATTATGAGCGACATCGAAATTGCCAGAGCTGCTACCGCCAAACCTATTTTTGAAATTGGTGATAAGCTAAATATCCCTGCAGAGGCTCTCAAGCCATTTGGCCATGATAAGGCAAAAGTCGATCTTGCGTGGATTGAGTCGCAGCCAGAGAATCCAGATAACAAATTGGTACTTGTGACGGCCATCAACCCAACACCAGCAGGTGAAGGCAAGACAACAACAACTGTTGGCCTTGGTGATGGTCTGAATGCGATTGGCAAAGATGCTGTGATTTGTTTGCGTGAGCCATCACTTGGGCCATGCTTTGGTATGAAGGGTGGTGCTGCTGGTGGCGGTTATGCCCAGGTTATCCCGATGGAAGATATTAACCTGCATTTCACAGGTGACTTCCACGCTATTACCTCAGCCCATAATCTCTTGTCAGCCATGATTGATAACCACATTTATTGGGGTAATGGCTGTGATATTGATATCCGCCGTGTGGTATGGCGCCGTGTTCTTGATATGAACGACCGTGCGCTGCGTCAGGCTGTTGTGTCTTTGGGCGGTGTTGCCAATGGTTTCCCACGTGAAACAGGCTTTGATATCACCGTGGCATCAGAGATTATGGCGATCTTGTGCTTGGCCTCAGATCTTGCTGATTTGCAGAAGCGTCTTGGTGATATCATCATCGGGTACCGCCGTGACCGGTCACCTGTTTTCTGCCGTGATGTTGAGGCAGATGGCGCAATGACAGTTCTATTGAAAGATGCCCTTCAGCCAAATCTCGTTCAGACATTGGAAAATAACCCAGCCTTTATTCATGGTGGTCCTTTTGCGAATATTGCGCATGGATGTAACTCAGTTGTTGCGACAAAGTCTGCCATGAAGCTTGGTGATTATGTGGTCACTGAAGCTGGTTTCGGGGCGGATTTGGGCGCTGAGAAATTCTTTGATATTAAGTGCCGCAAAGCTGGTCTATCGCCAGATTGTGTCGTCTTGGTTGCAACTATTCGTGCGCTGAAGATGAATGGCGGTGTCGCGAAAGATGATTTGGGTGCCGAGAACGTAGAGGCTGTTGAAAACGGCTCTGCCAACTTGCTTCGTCATATCGAAAACCTTAAGCAATTCGGTGTGCCTGTTGTTGTTGCGATCAACCACTTCATCACAGATACAGACGCCGAAGTCGCAGCTGTGAAAGCAGCGGCCGAAGGCGTTGGTGTGGATGCAATTCTTTGTCAGCACTGGGCCAAAGGCTCAGAAGGTACGCTTGAGCTTGCGAATAAGGTTGTAGAGGTTTGCGAAACAGGTGCGGCACAATTTGCCCCACTTTATCCAGATGAAATGCCACTATTTGAAAAGATCAAGACAGTGGCAACACGCATTTATCGTGCGGATGATGTGGCAGCTGATAAGCGAATTCGTGACCAGCTACGTGATTGGGAAGCTGCTGGCTATGGTGATTTGCCAATCTGTATGGCGAAGACACAATATTCATTCTCAACTGACCCGAATTTGCGCGGGGCGCCAACAGGCCATATCGTTCCTGTGCGTGAAGTGCGCCTATCAGCAGGGGCAGGGTTCATTGTGGTAATTTGCGGTGACATTATGACGATGCCTGGCTTGCCACGCGTTCCAGCCGCGACATCTATCTGTTTGGATGAGAATGGCCAGATTGACGGCTTGTTCTAAGCGCTAGTCAGAGATTTGTTAAAAAAGCGTCTGTATATCAGGCGCCTTTTTGCTTTTCTAAATAAACTCTGCTAGGCAAGGGCCATGAGCGAAGAGATTATTACATCAGCCACAAATAAAGAGGTCAAATTACTGCGATCGTTACATGAACGTAAATATCGCAAACAGACAGGTTTGTTCCTTGCTGAGGGAATGCGTATCTGCTTAGAGGCGATTTCGCTAGGGCAAGCGCCGCGCAAGTTGGTCTATGCTGCAAGCCGCGCCCATGATAAGCCGGTACGCGAATTAATTGATGCCTGCCGCGGTGCTGGTGGGCGCAGTCTTGCTGTGTCCGAAGATTTGTTATCTCGTATCAGCCGCAAAGATAATCCTCAAATGGTAATAGGGGCATTTGAGGCAATCTTTGCATCTGCTGATGTGATTGTACCCCAATCAGAGAAATTATGGATCGCACTCGATCGGGTCAGGGACCCTGGCAATCTTGGCACGATTATGCGGACCGCTGATGCGGTAGGTGCCACAGGTGTTATTTTGATTGATGATTGCACAGATCCCTATTCCCTTGAAGCAGTGCGAGCATCTATGGGTGCCATCTTTAACTGCCAGCTTGTAAAATTAACGCAAGATGAGTTTTGCATGTTGGCCCAAAGCTGGCCTGGTGAAATTATTGGCACTGCTTTGCAAGCATCTGTTGATTATCGCGAAGCCGATTACAGCAAGCCAACCATCATGCTTATGGGGAATGAGCAAGCCGGGCTGCCAGATAAGCTGATCGATGCGGCAACGACCTGCATTCGTATGCCGATGATGGGCCGGTCAGATAGCTTGAATCTTGCTGTTGCAACTGGTGTCAGCCTCTATGAATGGCTGCGGCACCGCGTTTAGCTCTTATCTTTTATCTCACTCTGCCACCGCACGAAAAGAGCTTGGCCAATGGCGCGCGGATTTTCCTGCTCTTCTCTAATGGCAAGTTCACCAGAGGTAAGATGGCCTGGCAGGCCGGATAATGCCTCAGCCACAGCGCTATGCACCGCCAAGGTAGAGGTGCGAATAGCATAAATTGTAAGAACGAGGAAGGCCGCTTCGGGCGATAGTATCTGCCGGCACTGTTGCAATAAGTCGGGCAATGTTTCTTCTAAGCGCCAGACTTCGCCTTTTGGCCCTCTGCCATATTTGGGCGGATCTAGAATGATGCCATCATAGAGATTGCCACGCCTGACCTCACGCGCCACAAATTTTGAGACATCATCAGTCATAAAGCGGATTGGCGCCTCGCCAAACCCTGACAGGTCACGATTTTCAAACGCTGCCGCAATGGCCTTTTTTGACGCATCAATATGGGTTACCTCAGCGCCAGCGGCAGCGGCATGCAATGACGCAGCGCCTGTATAGGCAAAGAGATTAAGGATGCGCGGCTTACGACCATGTTTGGCAATAAAGCCTTGAATTTTCTCGGCACAAAATTGCCAATGGGCGGATTGTTCTGGGAAAAAGGCTAGATGGCGAAACGGGGTCGGGCTCGCATAAAAACGGATGGTCTCAAACCCCATTTCCCACCGCTCTGGCAGATGCTTCGCCAATTGCCATTTGCCGCCTTTTTCAGGATCGTCTGATGTCGCTGCAAAACGTCCGGCGGCCGCCTCCCATAGGCTATCATCGCATCGTTTTGGCCATAGCGCCTGTGGCTCTGGGCGGATGAAACTATAAGGGCCAAACCTTTCCAATTTCATTCCATCACCTGAATCAAGCAAGCCATAATCTTGCCAACCTTCGGCAAAACAAATTTCGCCTGTTTGGAATCCAAATGATGTCATATGCGCCTCACTATTTGTGGCATGCTCGGTAGCTTCATCTTGCGCTGGCACCATGGCCCAACAACCTCACCCCTGCAAGCAAAAAGGACAAAAAGGCTGGTGAAGGTGGTTTTTACAAAAAAATCATCTCATTTTCATGAAGATATGATATGATATTGAAAAATTTTACCTCAATGCTATGGTATGATGCCACTGGCAATGGCAGGAGTGGTCCATGGATAAGATTGATCATCACATTTTAACATTGCTTCAACAGGATGCCTCGCTGCCTGTGGCAGATGTCGCACGCAAAGTTGGCTTGTCGGTAACCCCCTGTTGGCGCCGTATTCAAAAAATGGAAGAAGAGGGCATCATCAAAGCGCGTGTTGCCTTGTTGGATGGGCCGAAAATTGGCATGGGCATGTCAGTATTTGTGGGGATTAAGACCGATCAGCATAATGCGGATTGGCTGTCTCATTTTGCTGATACGATTTCAGCCTTTCCTGAAGTGGTGGAATTTTACCGTATGTCTGGCGAGGTTGATTATATGCTGCGGGTCGTTGTGCCAAACATGGCGGCCTATGATGTGTTTTATAAAAAGCTAATTAGCGAAGTGACCTTAACAGATGTCAGCTCTAGCTTCGCGATGGAAGAGATCAAAAACACAACCGCGCTACCTTTGCCAGAAGTCTCATAAGCCTACTGAAAGAGGAGGGCGCGCCAAGCTTTTGCTGCGGTTTCTTTTGCAAAAATTGGATGGTGCGCACGCGCCAAGCATGCCGCTTTCAGGGCTTGTAAGGCAGGCTCATCCGCGGCGAGTTCACAGATTTTATCAGCAAAGGATGTGCAGTCTGATGGCTTGAAAATCGGGGCAATTTGCCCGTCTTCCAAACAATGATGGGCGCCAAAACTATCGCTGGCCAGAATGCCAACGCCATGGCTCATCGCCTCAGGGAACACAAAGCCAAACGGTTCATCAAAAGACGGAATGACGAAGAGGTCGAGGCTTTGTAAAAAGGGGGTAAATTCAACCCACCCTCGAAAAGTGACAGGGCTCCCTTTTGAGGCATTATAGGCAGCAAGCGCCTGTTCATCTTCACCCCTACCACCACATTCAAAGATAATGTCAGGCTGCCTCTGTTTTACTTCTGCGGCAATATCAATAAAACCAGCTAAATTCTTCTTCTTCACCATTCGGCCGGCTGCGCCCACACGCAAAGGCCGATTGATAGGGGTGATGTTAGCTTCAGCCTGACCTTCATGGTAATGGCCTATCTGATGCAGCCTATCAGCCGCCCATCCGGCGGCCTTTGCTTTTGCCAGCCCGCTTGCTGTGAGGCATACAAGCTCATCACAGCCATGAAATTGCTGTGGTTTATCATTATGACAAATACCAATAATGCGGTGACCAACTGGGCGGAGCGCGCGGGCTAAGAAACCATTATGACATAGAATAATATCAAAAGGCTGGCGGCGCTGGCTCCAAAAAGCCAAGGCTGGCAAATAGCGTGCCACTATGCGTTGCGCTTGTCCCAATTCATGGAGTGGTATGTTGGCATCTTTGGCATGGTCAGCAAGGCGAGACGGTGGTGCTAGAATGTTAATCTCTGCCTCTGGCATATCTTGTAACAAGGTAAGCTGGTCGCGCAAGGCGCGCTCAATGCCGCCAGCTTGCCTGTCAGATGTGGCGATGAGGATCCGCGTCATAGTTGGATATAAACAGCTTTCACTTCACTATAGGCTTCAATGGCATAATGAGAGCTCTCCCTGCCAAAGCCAGATTGTTTCATGCCGCCAAAGGGCCAGTCTGGGGGAATAAGGTTATAGCTATTGATCCAAATATTACCTGCCTCTAATGCATCGGCAACGCGGTGCGCCCGTGACAGATCAGAAGTGATAAGTCCAGCGCCGAGGCCAAAGTCTGTTTGGTTGGCGCGTTCTATGGCTTCCTCTTCTGTTTTGAAGGTAAGAACTGACATCACAGGACCAAAAATCTCTTCTTTGACGATGCGCATATCATCACGGCAATTTGTCATAATGGTAGGCTCAATGAAAAACCCATTTTCGAAACCCTGAGGATGTGCGGCCTTGCCACCTGTTGCAATTACAGCCCCTTCATCAACACCGATTTGGATATAGTCCAAAACGCGCTTTTGATGGTGCGCAGAGATGATAGCGCCCATTTGGACGTCATCTGACATCGGGTCACCAATACGCATCTCCGAGGCGCGCTTCACCATTTCAGCAATGACTTTCTCGGCAATACCCTCTTGGATGAAAACGCGGGTGGCATTGGAACAGACTTCACCTGCGGTGTAGAAGTTCGCGTCCATTGCCGTTTGAACTGCCAATTCAAAATCAGCATCATCAAAAATGACCAAGGGGGCTTTGCCACCCAATTCTAGCGTTACTTTTTTCAGGCTATCAGCTGCTTGCTTTAAGATGAGCTTGCCCGTATCAACGCCGCCCGTCAGCGAGATTTTCGCAATGCCAGGGTGGGCACACATGGCAGCGCCAATTTCATGATCGCCTTGCAGCAATTGTAGCAATCCTTTTGGCAGTCCCGCGTCATGGGCGATTTCAACGATACGCTGTGCCACGAGTGGGGTTTCCTCTGATGGCTTGAGGATAAAGGCATTGCCAGCCGCTAGCGCTGGGGCTGCTTTCCAACAGGCGATTTGCGCGGGATAATTCCAAGCCCCAATGCCGGCGCAAACCCCTAATGGTACACGTCTGGTATAGCCAAGCGCGCCATCCCACTGATGTGATGTGCCTGTCATTGTCGCTGTTAAATTGGCAAAATATTCAAAGGCATCTGCCCCAGATGGCACGTCACCTGTCACAGCCTCGCTATATAATTTGCCAACATCCTGTACTTCTAGGCGAGATAGCTCTTCATTGGCGTCATGAAGTGCGGCTGCCACTTTATGAAGGATACGGCTTCTCTCTTGTCCAGAGGTGGCGGCCCAGTCTTTTTGCGCGCGCTTTGCAACGGCAACCGCTTGGTCCAGCATCTCAGATGAAGCGCAATCAACAAGGGCGATAATTTCACCTGTTGCGGGGTAGATTTTTTCAATATGGCGCTTGCCAGCTGATACAAATTCACCGTTAATAACAGAGTTGATATGCTGCATGAAATGACCCTTATCATAGTGATGGCGTGTCTGACGCAATGAGCGACGGTGATGGACTTCAGAGGCCCTTATTTGTTTCTCATGATTTTAGACAAAGAAACAAGAAAGCAAAGCGGAAAAACCACTTTATCAAGAGGCAGATGGAATGACGGATACAGTTTATGATGTTGATGTAAACGAGGCACGTCGCGATATGGCAGCATTATTCCGCTGGACAGCGCGCGAGCGTCTTCATGAAGGTATCGCGAACCATTTTTCAATGGCGGTGACCGCTGATGGGCAACAATTTTTAATGAACCCTTATGGTATTCATTTCTCTAAAATAAAAGCGAAGGATTTGTTGCTTCTTGATGCAGGCATAACGCCAGATTCAGCTGATGGTATTGTTGATATTACAGCATGGGGTATTCATGGTGCGATGCATCGCAATAATCCGGCTGCGCGCGTGATATTGCATCTTCATTCGCCCTATGCGACTGCTTTCACCTGTTTGAAAGACCCACATTTGCCACCGATTGACCAAACCACAGCTCGTTACTTTAATCGCTTGGCTTATGATTCTGGCTTTGACGGGATGGGGATTGGCGATGAGGGGGAGCGCTTGTCTCATCTTCTAGGTAATCAACGTACCCTCGTGATGGGAAATCATGGGGTCTTGACCGCTGGTCAAACACCGGCCATCGCGTGGGATTTGATGTACCATATGGAAGTCGGGTGCCGCAATTATATGCTGGCGCTCGCAACCGGACAGCCTCTCGCCATTATGGATGATGGTGTGGCTGAAAAAACAGCGCAGCAATGGGAAAGCTATGAAGAGATGGCGCCCTATCATCTGGCTGCTATTCGGCGCATCCTTGACGAGGAAGAGCCAGACTATGCCGAGCTAGCCGCCGCGTAATTATCTAACATTTCTGTATTTTGTGTGAGTTTTGATATGAATATTAGTTCATTTCCAGCCTTGATTGGTCATGCTGGTGCCGCCCTTGAAGCCCCCGCTTTCTTTGTGAATAAACAAGTGAAGCATCTCTTTCTGCTAGCTGATCCGTTCCTTGTGCAATCTGGCCAATTAGCCCCGCTAATAGATGCGTTGGATAAAGCAGGTTTGGCTGTGACGCTCTATGCTGATTTTGCGGGTGAGCCTAAAATGCCAAAGATGAGAGAGATTGTGGCGCTTGCCAGAGACGCCAAAACCGAAGGCGTTCTGGGAGTGGGGGGTGGTTCCACATTGGATATGGCCAAAATCCTCTCCATCACCTTAGTGGCTGACCGCCCACCAGAAGATTATTGGATGATGGCAACGCCTTTGCCAGAGGTTAGCTTGCCATCCATTATGATCCCCACGACCGCCGGCACAGGCTCAGAGAGCTGTTCTACAAATATCATTTCAAGTGATGAGGGCCATAAGGGCTGGGTATGGGGTCCGCAAACAAAACCTGATTTGATTATCTTAGACCCTGAATTAGGCGTAAGCCTGCCGCCGCGTATGACAGGTTGGTGCGGTATGGATGCATTAATCCATGCGTTTGAGGCGGCCTCGAATCGCTTTGGGCATGTCAGCGCGCTCTCTTATGCGCATCAGGCCTTGCGCATCGGTAAAGAGGCCTTGCCCAAAGTTGTCGCACATGGTGATGATCTGGAAGCGCGCACCAACATGTTACTTGCCTCTAGCTGGGCAGGGGCTGCGATTGACCAAGTGGGCACCTCTGTGGCGCATCACATCAGTCACGCGATGGCAACATTGGGGCCTATTCACCATGGCCGGGCAACCGCTATCGGATTTGAAATTACGTTGCGTTGGCTATGTGATGACAGCCTGTTAGGCGACGTGATGCCAGAGGATGGCGTCCGTAAATTCACAGCACTCGCAGAGATTTTCGGTTGTGCAAACTATCAGGATTTACCACAGGCCTTAACAGATTTTATGGATAAAGCAGCTATTGACCGGTCGCTGCCGCCTCATTTCGCGGCGTTTGACAAAGCAGATCTCAAAATACAATTACTGGCTGACTACACACAAAGCATGCGTGTGGCAGCACAAAAAGAAGTATCTGAGACAGTGATTGATTGGATAATTGAAGAGCTGGCCGCTCTTCCTATCCATGAAACTGACTAAAGATGGCGAGGCATGTCTTTTCCTAGTGATGAACGCCACTATGTAAGTGGTGTGATAAGTGGATAATAGTTTGCAAAGCAGGTTAGGCGCAGATGGCACAGCATGATAATCCCTGTATGATAACAGTGGCGATTACAGGGTCATTGCCGCGCAAATCCCATAATCCTGCGGTGCCGATTTCCGTAACAGAACAGATTGAAAGCACGCATGAAGCCTTTGAAGCAGGGGCTGTCATCCTTCATGCGCATGTCCGTAATGAGGATGAGAGCCCGTCTTCAGATCCTGATAAATTTGCAGCTCTTTTGGAAGGTGTGCGCCGCCATTGCCCGGAGATGATTATCCAATTCTCAACAGGTGGGCGGTCTGGTGCTGGTGAAGTGCGAGGCGGTATGTTGCCGCTGCGGCCAGATATGGCGTCCTTGTCAGTTGGCTCGAACAATTTTCCGACAATCGTCTATCAAAATCCGCCAGACCTTGTGGCGTGGCTTGCGGCTGAGATGAAGCGCCATGAGATTTTACCGGAAATTGAGATATTTGATTTGAGTCATCTGCATCAAGCGGCACAGATGCAAGCCGACGGTGCCTTTATCAAGATGCCTTATGTCCAATTTGTGATGGGCGTTAAGAATGCTATGCCAGCCGATAAGCATGTCTTTGATTATTATCTAACATCACTCACACGCCTCATGCCGGGGGCGCAGTGGTGCGGGGCCGGCATTGGGGCGGCGCAGCTTACCTTAAATGAATGGTGTGTAGCAGCCGGTGGCCATGCGCGCACAGGTTTAGAGGATAATGTCCGTCTTGATAAACAGACGCTAGCGCCTTCTAATGCGGCATTGGTGACACGTGTTGTTGCGCTTTGTGATAAATATGACCGGCCTATTGCCACGCCGCAACAGGCAAGACAGATGTTAGGGCTACCTCTGTAGCGGTCTGTTTTTTTGCCCATTATCCCCACGATAGAACATTTTTCTGTGGCGGATTAGCGTCGTAAAAAATCTATCTTTTTACCTTTCCTGGTGATTGTGAGTCTCGCAGATAGGCGTATGATGTGGCGCTCATTTTGCCGGCTGGGGAGCATGCGATGGAACAGATTTTAGAACTCATCATTGAGTTGCGCGATGATTATGGCGTGCTACCGCTTGTGTTAACAGGCGGCGCAGCCATAGGTTTTGTATTTGGTATCTGCGCGGAGCGGTCTGATTTCTGTTCGAGAACAGCCTTGCTCTCCCTCATGGATGGTAGTCATCGCACAGCACCTGTTCCTGTTTTGACAATTTTAATTGCAATGCTTGTGGCTTTGATTGGCACGCAGGCAGCCGCGCTCCTTGGTCTTTCGACGTTAGATGAGGCTGTGCATCATGAAACAGAGTTGCGTATTGGCGGCATATATCTTGGTGCAGTGTTATTTGGTGCAGGTATGATCTTAGCCCGCGGCTGTGTCTCACGCATGCTTGTGTTATCGGCCAGAGGTAATCTGAGGGCTGTTATTACCATTACGTTTTTAACGCTTATTGCGTGGGCTTCTATTTCAGGGATTTTAGCAGTGCCGCGCATCGCTCTCGCTGGATTTGGCGCTATTTCTCTGCCTCTCAATCATGGTGCTGTCGCAGCACTCATCACTGTTGCTCCGCTCTTGGCCTTGCTGGTGCTATGGCGCCGTGGCCTTCGTGTGCTCTCTTTGGGGCAAATCGCATCATCGGTCATTATTGGGCTGCTCGTATTGGCAGGGTTTCTCGTCACGGGCCTTGTCGGCGCAGATGATTTCGACCCCGTTCCGGTCGAGGGATTGCGATTTTTACAGCCGGTGACAGAGAGCCTTGCCTGGTTTGTCTATGGCGCTGCCTTGCCTCTAAAATTTGGGTTGGCGTTAGTGATTGGCACAATCGGTGGAGCCGCCCTATCTGCGCAAATGGGACGAAGAGCTGTTTTGCAAGGGTTTGACGGCGCGCCTCATCCTGCTCGCTATCTTGTAGGTGCCAGCCTTATGGGATTTGGCGGCGTGGTCTCTGGCGGATGCACCATTGGCTGGCTGCTGAATAATGCGGCAACTGCCCATTTAGGCGTTTTCATCGCCATTGCAGGGTATGTGACGGCCTATAAGCTGTTATCTTTCACGAAATGGGCCGCGCTTCAGCCATCTAATCCGGCCTAATTATCATCGATTCACCCTTGGCGCGCTTTCGCTTGTTTTCGGATGGCAAAATGCCGCATCATATAATGGGTTTCCATATCTTGAAAACTTGATAAGCTAATGCTCTATCAGTTGATAGCGATCACACTGTGTATTGCACAGGCGATGTGACAACTTTAGGGAGTAAATAATGAAAAAACTACTTACATCAGCGTTGCTAACAGGCGTGCTTTTGTCATCAAATGCGGTTCTCGCACATGGTCATGGTGGCTGTAATGATGGCGAAATTGTTATTAAATTTGCACATGTAACAAATACAGATAAGCATCCAAAAGGCATTGCTGCGTCTCTATTAGAAGAGCGCGTGAATAAAGAAATGAACGGGAAGGCTTGTATGGAAGTCTATCCCAATTCAACGCTGTATGACGATAATAAAGTGCTAGAAGCCATGTTGAATGGTGATGTGCAGCTTGCCGCGCCATCATTGTCAAAATTTGAGAAATTCACAAAGCAATTCCGTATTTTCGATTTGCCATTCATGTTTAAGAATATTGATGCTGTGAACGCATTCCAAGCATCTGAGCAAGGTCAGGCCATGAAGGACAGCATGCAAAAGCGTGGTCTCCAAGGTCTCCAATTCTGGCATAATGGTATGAAGCAAATGTCTGCCAATGTTCCGTTGATGGATCCAACAGACGCTAATGGTTTGAAATTCCGTGTGATGTCATCAGAAGTGCTCGTCGCACAGATGAAAGCCTTGGGTGGTTCACCACAGAAAATGGCATTCTCTGAGGTATATGGTGCCCTTCAGCAAGGTGTTGTTGATGGCCAGGAAAACACATGGTCAAACATTTATGGCAAGAAGTTCTTTGAAGTACAGGCCGGTGTAACAGAGACAAACCACGGTATTTTAGACTATCTCGTTGTGGCATCAGTTGATTGGCTGGACAGCCTAGAGCCAGCGACACGTGATCAGTTCCTAACAATCTTGGCAGAGGTCACAGAAACACGGAACCGCGAATCATATAATGTGAACCAAAAGAACCGTCAGGCGATTTTGGATGCAGGCGGCACAATCCGCACTTTGTCAAACGCCGAGCGTCAGGCATGGGTTGATGCCATGAAGCCAGTATGGGAACAGTTCCGCGAAGATGTTGGTCAAGCCAACATTGATGCCGCACAAGCCATCAATGCCCGCTTCTAATTAGTAGTATCTTTGATAAGAAAGGGTGGGAAACTGCCCTTTCTTGCTCTTTGTTTGATATGTCATTTTGAGGTCATTTTCTTGGAAAAGCGACATTTTATAGATAGCTTAGAAGAGAGTGTTATTGCGCTCATTCTTGGCTTGATGACAGCGATCACCTTTGCCAATGTGATTGCTCGTTATGTATTTAATTCTAACATTTTATGGGCGCTTGAGCTCACAGTATTTTTATTTGCCTGGTTGGTCCTAATAGGGGCGTCTTATGCTGTCAAAAAAGGCGCGCATCTAGGTGTTGATGTTTTCATAAATTATTTACCGCCCGCACCGCGCCGTATTATGGCCCTTATCACAGTGGCGGTTTGTATTGCCTTTAGTTTGCTGATGCTGAAAGGCGCGTGGGATTACTGGGCGAATTTTGCCAATCTTCCTGCGACAGAGGGGCGCTGGTTCCCGACAGGTTTCCAAGAGAAATTCCGTGCCAAGGGGTGGTATGAGGTGAATGATATTCCGCTGCCAGCCATATTATTATGGATGCAAGATGTCTTTAATGATGGCGATGAATATGAAATGATCCCGCGCCTATTGCCTTATATGGTGCTCCCATTTGCGATGGCATTGATGTTTCTGCGCTTTGTTCAAGCAGCGATAGCTATCTGGGTTGGGAAGAGCGATCGCTTAATCGCCAGCCATGAAGTTGAAGATGAATTAGATGAGATAAAAGCAAGCCACGATAAGCAGGAGCGTGTCTAATGGAAGTCGCACTATTATTCTCGCTTGTGATCGGGTTGCTTATCATCGGTGCACCAATCGCGGTGTCTCTTGGGATGTCATCTATTCTGTTTCTATTATGGTTCTCAGACTCGTCCCTTGCCTCGATTGCCCAAACTTTATTCTCAGCCTTTGAGGGTCATTACACCCTGTTGGCCATTCCCTTCTTTATTCTTGCCTCAGCGTTCATGACAACGGGCGGCGTCGCAAAGCGCATCATTCGGTTTTCAATTGCGTGTGTGGGGCATTTGCCAGGTGGTCTTGCCATTGCAGGTGTGTTTGCTTGTATGTTGTTTGCGGCGCTGTCTGGCTCATCTCCTGCAACAGTGGTGGCGATTGGGACCATCGTTATCGCTGGGATGCGTCAGGTGGGCTATAGCAAAGAATTTGCGGCTGGGGTGATTTGTAACGCTGGTACGCTCGGGATTTTGATTCCGCCTTCTATTGTGATGGTGGTTTATGCTGCTTCTGTTGAGGTGTCGGTTGGGCGCATGTTCCTAGCCGGTGTGATACCTGGCCTTCTTGCTGGGTTTATGTTGATGGCTACCATCTATATCATTGCCAAGATTCGTAATTTACCAAAAGGCGATTGGCAGGGATGGGGCGAGGTTATCGCATCTGCCCGTGAGGCAGGATGGGGCCTGTTTTTGATTGTTATCATTCTTGGCGGGATTTATGGCGGGATTTTCACTCCCACCGAAGCAGCGGCAGTCGCTGCGGTCTATGCCTGGTTTATCGCCAGCTTCGTCTATAAGGATATGGGGCCTCTGAAGCAGGCGGGGAAGCGGTTCTGGCAAGCGCCACAAGCACTCATCACAGCCTTATTTCACCCTGATACCAAGCAAACATTATTTGATGCCGGCAAGCTAACTGTGACGTTGCTCTTTGTGATTGCCAATGCGCTCATTTTGAAACACGTCCTAACCGATGAACAAGTGCCGCAGGCAATTGCCTCAGCGATGCTGTCAGCCGGTTTTGGGCCAGTGATGTTTTTGATTATTGTGAATGTCATTCTTCTGATTGGCGGTCAATTTATGGAACCATCTGGTCTACTCGTGATCGTAGCGCCGCTAGTATTTCCTATTGCAATTGAATTGGGAATTGATCCCATTCATTTGGGGATTATCATGGTGGTGAATATGGAAATCGGGATGATTACACCGCCTGTTGGGTTGAACCTTTTCGTGACCTCTGGTGTCGCGGGAATGCCGATGATGGCGGTGGTGCGTGCCGCTCTGCCATTCCTTGCGGTCTTGTTTGTATTCCTAATATTGATTACTTATGTGCCATTCTTATCGACCTTCTTGCCAAATATGGTGATGGGGCCGGAAGTGATAATTAAGTAGCAATTAGGGGACGGTCGTGACCAAGCAAAAAATATTGCGCCCATCATGGGGCGTCAGGCTGTTATTGAAGGTGCTACCAGGCATCAAAAAGCAAGTGATTTCGTGGCTTGATGTCGTACATTGCACTCATGTTGAAAAAAATGGTCTTCTCTTTCCTATCGAAACAGATGTCATGACACCAAAATTTGCATTGGCGTTAGCAACGGGACAGGTGGAGAAAGAGGAAATTGCACTTTCTACGACCTATGTTACGGCTGATGACCATATCATTGAATTTGGTTCAGGTTACGGATTTGCGGCAGCGTTGACACATCATGCAACAAAACCAGCAAGTCATATTTGCTATGAGGTTAACCCAACCGCGCAAGCCTATTGCAAAGCGATGATGGCAGCGAATGATATTGATATCACGATCGTGCCAAAAGCGCTCGGTGATGGATAAAACACCGCTTTTTACCTTTGTGATGACTACGTTAAAAGCGGCTTTCAGAAGCCCCATGATACCACGGCATATCGCCAAATTGAAGTTCCGACCATCTGCTTGTCAGAGGCCTGTTCATCCAAGCATCCCACTATTCTCATTTGTGATGTGGAAGGGGCTGAGCTAGCCTTCCTCACAGTGGATAGGTTAAAGAGCAAAGCTTGTCAGAGCTTGCGCGGTGTGATGATTGAATTGCATCCCGCGCATTATGGGCAAGAGGGGATGGATGACATGATATCTCGCTTTTATGAAGCAGGCTTTGCCATCAAAGAACAGCAGGGTGATTGCATCTTCTTTGCAAGGGATGTCGCAGTAGCTGCCTAGCTGCTAATCCATCTGGCTGGTTCAGTTCCCCCTTTACAAAAAGGGGATAGTTGGTGCACAAGCACTCCAGATATCAATAGCAGAGGCAATGAGGCGAACATGGCACAGGCATCTCTACAGGATAAGATTGTTACCGTAATTGGCGGCGCAGGGTTTGTCGGCCGTGCTGTTGTGGAACAGCTCGCGCGGCAAGGGGCAAAAGTAGTGATCCTTACGCGCAATGCTGATAAGGCAAAATATCTAAAGCCACTTGGCGCTGTGGGACAAATTACTCCTGTGGGCGGCGATGCGCTTGATGATGCGACACTGCAATCTGTGATAGCGCCGGCTGATTATGTCATTAATTTGGTAGGTATTTTGGCGCCATCAGGCAAGCAAAGTTTTGCGGCAACACAGGCTGAATTGCCAGCTAGAATTGCTGATATGGCACAAGCGGCTGATGTAAAGAAAATCATCCATATGTCAGCCATCGGCGCAGATCTAAAATCAAAGAGCCGCTATGCCGTGACGAAGGCAGAGGGGGAACGTGCGATGCTTCGTGGGTTCTCGCCTGTCACTATCTTGCGCCCTTCCATCATTTTTGGTCCTGGCGATGGGTTCTTTAACCGTTTCGGTGCAATGGCCATGGTGGCGCCTGCCTTGCCTGTGATTGGCGGCGGTAAAAATAAAATGCAGCCTGTCTTTGTGGGTGATGTGGCGCAGGCTGTTGTAGCAGCGCTGATGTCTGATGAAACAGATAATGAAATTTATGAGTTAGGTGGTCCAACAGCCTATAGCTTTAAACAGCTCATGGAAATGACCTGTGCGGCTGTAGGGCGGAAAAAAGCATTGGTATCTGTCCCATTTGCAGCCATGCATCCTGTTGCGGCGATTATGCAGTTGTTGCCTTTTGCGCCTGTGACACGCGATCAGCTCTATTTGCTGGAGCAGGATAATGTGGTGTCATCATCAGCCAAAACGCTTACCGACTTGGGAATTGAAGCCCAGCCTGTGGAAGCGCATATTGATGATTATCTGGCGCATCTGCGCCCAGGTGGACGTTTCGCTGCAAAATAAAGGGTTAGATGAGGCCGGTCGCAAGGCCGGCTAGTAACACAAGACCTAGCCCAAGACGATAATAGACGAAAATCCGGAAATCGGCTTTTTCTATCCAGCGCATCATGAAGCGAATGGCTAATAATGCTGCGATGCAGGACAGAGCCGCAACTAATAGCGCGCTGCTCATCGGCGCGTCGGCGCTATCGTTGAAAAAATGACGTGACTTCAACACGGTTGCCCCAAGAATTACAGGGATAGCCATCATCATAGAAAAGCGCGCCGCATCAACACGCGAAAAGCCGCACATCCGTGCCATCGTCATTGTCACACCTGACCGCGACGTGCCAGGTATCAGCGCGCATATTTGTGCCACGCCTATTTTCACCGCATCACGAGCTGAGAGGGTGTCAATGCTTCTATCCGCCGGATAGGATGTGTCAGCATGATAGAGCCAACCTGCAAAGATGAGATTAGCAACCGCGACTGTTATGGCAAACCGCAAAAAAGCAGGGTCAAGAAGTTCTACAATTAGCCCAACCGCAATCACAGGCACACTTGCCAAAATGACCATCAGCGCCATCATAAAGCCACCACGCTCTTGTCGCCCAAAGGTGAGGGTGCCGATAACCATCTTTGTGATGTCACGCCATACATAAATGATGACAGCGAGAAGCGTACCAAAATGAGCAGCCACATCTAGGATTTGTCCCTGATCTGCCAGAGAGGTCACGGCAGGCAATAAAACCAGATGCCCTGACGAAGAGATAGGTAAGAATTCGGTGATGCCCTGAATGAGAGCGATTATTGTAAGGTGCGAGAAATCAAACATCATGCGCCGACCCTACTGATGGTGGGGTATTGACGCAAGTGGTTTCATATTAGTACCGAAGTGGAACCATATTCCTGATTTTCTTTTGTTAGATTTTCCCTGCGACAGGCTGCCACTTGCTTAATTGAAAAAAATAGGTCATAATAGTTGTCCAATTAGAAAAGACCTTTTGAAAAGGAAATGGCACACAGCAGCTTTGTTAGCCTGTAACAGCGCTGCTGTAGAAGGAGGAATGCATGTCTTCGAAAATGCTACAATTTGTGAAAACCGAAAAGCAGATGCCTGAAAAAAGAACGGCAGCTGAGCGCGCGAAAGATTTTGATGAAATCTACGCTGATTTTTCGAAGGCAAAAGCAGAGGAGCAAGCAAGCCGCTGTTCGCAATGTGGTGTACCATTCTGTCAGGTTAACTGCCCGCTTCACAATAACATTCCAGATTGGTTGATGTTGACGGCTGAAAATCGCATGCAAGAAGCCTATGAGGTGTCAGCCGCAACGAATAATATGCCAGAAATTTGTGGCCGTATTTGCCCACAAGACAGATTGTGTGAAGGCAATTGTGTCATTGAGAAGGGCTTTGAATCTGTCACGATTGGCGCGGTTGAAAAGCATATTACAGAGACTGCCTTTGAAAATGGCTGGGTCAAGCCTGCCGCACCTGCGATTGAAAGAGAGCAATCAATTGGTGTGATTGGTGCTGGGCCAGCTGGTATGGCTGCGGCTGACATGCTGCGTCGCCGTGGCTATCAGGTCACTATCTATGACCGCTATGACAGAGCTGGTGGCTTGCTTATCTATGGTATTCCAGGCTTCAAGCTTGAAAAAGAGATTGTTGAGCGTCGCGCGCGCCTTTTGGCTGATGGTGGTATTACCTTTAAGTTAAATTGTAACATTGGCACTGATATCAGCTTTGCTGAGATTCGCGACCAGCATGATGCTGTTTTGATTGCAACAGGTGTGTACAAGGCGCGTGATATTGATTTGCCTGGCGCAGACCTTGATGGAGTCGTACCGGCTTTATCTTACCTCACAGCTTCAAACCGGAAGTCACTTGGTGATGAGGTGGTTGAATTTGATAATGGCATGCTTGATGCCAAGGGGAAAAATATTGTTGTGATTGGGGGCGGTGATACAGCAATGGATTGTGTCCGCACAGCCATTCGCCAAGAGGCTAATTCTGTGACATGCCTCTATCGTCGTAACAAGGCCAATATGCCAGGCTCTCAACGCGAAGTAGCGAATGCTGAAGAGGAAGGTGTGGATTTCCAGTGGTTATCAGCACCGCAAGAATTCACAGGTACTGACAAAGTAGATGCGGTGCTTGCCCAGCGCATTCATTTGGGCCAGCCAGATGAAACCGGTCGTCAGGTTCCACAAATCATTGAAGATTCGACTTATGAATTGAAAGCCGATCTAGTGATTAAGGCGCTTGGTTTTGACCCAGAAGATTTGCCAGCCATGTTTAATGAGCCAGCCTTGCGTGTGTCGAAATGGGGCACAGTCGCCATTGATTGGAAGAGCATGATGACTGATTTGCCAGGCGTTTTTGCCGCTGGTGATATTGTGCGCGGTGCGTCTTTGGTTGTGTGGGGTGTGCGTGATGGCCGTGATGCCGCAGAACGCATTGATGCTTACATCCAAGCAGAATTACGCGGTGAAACAAAGGCAGCCGGCTAAGCCGATAGGTCATAGGAGATACGGATATGACACAGAAGAATTTTGATCAGAAGGCTTATATTTCACGTCGCCTTGAAAATGAAACACGCCTCAGTGATGCTGGGATTTACAACCCACAAATGGAACATGATAATTGTGGCGTTGGCTTCGTGGCCTCAGTTGATGGCCAGCCAAAGCGCGAAGTTGTGAATGCCGCGATTGAGGCGTTGCAGTCCATTTGGCACCGCGGGGCCGTGGATGCAGATGGGATGACCGGTGATGGTGCGGGTATCCATATCGCGATCCCAAGGGACTTTTTTATCGAGCATATTGCGCGTACAGGTCATCAGGATGATGGCGGGAAGCTGGCTGTTGGTATGGTCTTTTTGCCACGCCAAGATTTGAGCGCACAAGAAACATGCCGTTGTATTGTTGAGCAAGAAATCCTTGCTATGGGATATGCGATTTATGGCTGGCGTCAGGTGCCAACCAATACGCAGGCGCTTGGGCAAAAGGCGATGGCCACACGTCCAGAGATTGAACAGATTATGTTCTCTATGCCTGTTGAATTATCTACCGAAGAGGCGGAACGTCAGCTCTTCATTATTCGTCGCCGGATTGAAAAAGCGGTGTTGCAGGCGCAAGTCGCAGATTTCTATATTTGTTCGCTCTCAACACGCTCGTTGATTTACAAGGGTATGTTCTTGGCGGAACAGGTGACAGCCTTTTACCCAGACCTACTTGATGAGCGCTTTATCTCTGATTTTGCCGTTTATCATCAGCGTTACTCAACCAACACATTCCCGACATGGCGCTTGGCCCAGCCCTTCCGCGTGCTTGCCCATAATGGCGAGATTAACACGGTGCGCGGCAATATGAACTGGATGGCATGTCATGAAGATCGCATGGAAAGCCCGCTCTTTGGGCAAGCGATCGAAGATATTAAGCCAGTGATTGCTAAAGGTTCATCAGATTCAGCCGCGCTTGATGCTGTGTTTGAATTGATGCTCACAGGCGGGCGTGATTTGCCAATGGTAAAATCAATGCTCATCCCGCAAGCCATTGATGTCGATGGTGATGATGAGTTGGCGCAGCTTTATGCCTATTGTAATGCCGTGATGGAACCTTGGGATGGTCCTGCCGCCATTGCCGCTTTTGCCGGTGATTGGACAATTGGCGGGACTGACCGTAATGGGTTGCGCCCAATGCGTTACACGCTGACAAAATCAGGTCTTTTGATCGGGGGCTCTGAGACAGGGATGGTTGTTGTCCCAGAAGAAGATGTTGCGGAACGTGGGCGCCTTGGCCCAGGGGAAATGATTGGCGTGAATTTGGCAGAAGGCCGGTTATATCACGACGCGGAACTCAAGCAAGCGTTGAGCGAAAAAGCCGCATGGGGCGATTGGATTCAGCGTTCAGAAAAGATGGATGCGCTACTGGCAAAGGCAAAGATCAAGCAAGATATGCCAGACAAAGATAGCTTGCGTCGCCGTCAGTTATTATCAGCTTGGACCCTAGAAGATATGGAATTATTGCTTCAGCCAATGGCTGAGGGCGGCAAGGAAGCCATTGGCTCTATGGGCGATGACGCGCCATTGGCTGTGTTATCAGGGCGCTATCGTGGTTTGCATCATTTCTTCAGACAGAATTTCTCGCAGGTTACCAACCCGCCGATTGACTCGCTGCGTGAACGTCACGTGATGACGCTTCGCACAAGATTGGGCAATTTGGGTAATATTCTCGATGAAGCGCCAGAGCAATGTGACCATCTATTGCTAAACTCACCAGTGCTAAGCAATGCAGATTGGCAGGCACTGATTGCCCATTTAGGCAGTAAGGCCGCTGTGATCGATTGTACCTTTGCTGCGGCAGACGGTGAAGATGGCTTAAAGCCAGCGCTAGATCGCATTCAGTCAGAGGCAGAAGACGCTGTTCGTGGTGGATGTGAGCATATCATGCTAACTGATATGGCAGCTGATGCGAGCCGTCTACCGATCCCAATGATTTTGGCAACAGGGGCGGTTCATTCGCATCTTGTGCGCCAGCAGCTTCGTACCTTTGCCTCGGTCAATGTGCAGTCTGGTGAATGTCTAGATGTTCATCATTTTGCCGTGCTCGTTGGGGTAGGCGCCACAACAGTGAATGCTTACTTGGCAGAATGGACAATCGCAGAGCGTATGGAAAAGGGTCTCTTGGAAGGTCTGAGCATGCCGCAGGCGGTTGCTAATTATAAAAAAGCGATCGAAGATGGTCTTCTAAAGATTATGGCTAAGATGGGGATTTCAGTCATCGCGTCATATCGTGGTGGCTATAATTTCGAAGCGCTTGGTCTATCACGCTCATTGGTAGCGCATTATTTCCCACCCATGTCATCTCGTATTTCAGGCCTTGGCTTGAACGGTATCGAGCAGCGTTTGCGTGATATGCATGACAAAGCCTTTGGCGGGGAAGCCACCTTATTACCGGTGGGCGGCTTGCTTCGCTATCGCAAGTCTGGCGAGCGTCATGCTTTTGATGGGCAAATGATCCACGCCATGCAACATGCGTGTGACACGGGCTCTTTTGATAGCTGGAAAAAATATGTCTCAATCATTGAGCGTCAGGGTCCGGTTAATTTACGTGATTTGCTTGATTTCAAATCAGGCGGTGAAGCGGTGCGTGTCGAGGATGTCGAAAGTATCACAGAGATTCGCAAGCGTCTTGTCTCACCTGGCATTTCACTTGGTGCCTTGAGCCCAGAAGCGCATGAAACCCTCTCAATCGCGATGAATCGTATCGGGGCTAAGTCAGACTCAGGCGAAGGCGGTGAAGATCCAGAACGTTTCTCATTGCGTGAAAATGGTGACAACCCGTCAAGCGCCATTAAACAGGTCGCCTCAGGCCGTTTTGGTGTGACAGCCGAATATCTGAATAATTGTCAGGAACTCGAAATCAAGGTCGCGCAAGGGGCTAAGCCTGGTGAAGGTGGTCAATTACCAGGTATCAAGGTCAATAGCATCATTGCGAAATTGCGCCATTCAACCCCAGGTGTGACACTGATTTCACCACCACCTCATCATGATATTTATTCTATTGAGGATTTGGCACAGCTTATCTATGACCTGAAGCAAATCAACCCAGAGGCGCGCGTCTGCGTGAAGCTGGTTGCCTCAACAGGTATCGGTACCATTGCCGCTGGTGTGGCGAAAGCTAAGGCAGATACAATTTTGATTTCTGGCCATGGTGGTGGTACGGGGGCAAGCCCGCAGTCATCCATTAAGCATGCTGGTATGCCATGGGAAATCGGTCTATCAGAAGTGCATCAGGTCTTGAGCATGAATGATCTGCGTGACAAGGTTGTGTTGCGTACTGATGGCGGCCTTAAGACAGGGCGTGACATTGTCGTTGCGGCGATGCTGGGCGCAGATGAATATGGTATTGGCACAGCCGCTTTGGTGGCAATGGGCTGTATCATGGTCCGTCAATGTCATTCCAATACATGCCCGGTTGGGGTATGTACACAGCGTGATGATCTGCGTGCCAAGTTCGAAGGCACACCTGAAAAAGTCGTGCAACTCTTTACACATGTCGCTGAAGAAGTGCGTGAAATTCTTGCATCATTGGGCTTTACCTCCTTGCAAGAGGTAATCGGTCGCACAGATCTGCTTTCACAGGTCTCTCGTGGTGATGCCGCTTTGGATGACCTTGATTTGAACCCTATTCTTGTTCAAGCCATCACCGATGGTCAGCGAGGCGGCAACATCAAGGCGCCACGCGTTGAGGTGCCAGATACGTTGGATGCCCAAATCGTGAAAGATGCAGAATCAGCCCTTGAGACTGGTGGCAAAATGCAGCTCTCTTACAACATCGAAAATACGCAAAGAGCGATTGGCACACGTCTGTCGTCTCATATTGTGCGTAAATTTGGCATGACAGGCCTGAGTGAAGCGCAAATCAATGTGCGTTTGCGTGGCCCAGCCGGTCAGTCCCTTGGCGCCTTTGCGGTCCAAGGTCTGCGCCTTGATGTGATTGGAGATGCAAATGATTATGTCGGTAAAGGTCTATCAGGTGGCATGATCACGGTGCGCCCATCAAATAGTGCTGAGTTTGTTGCTGCACAGAACACAATTATTGGTAATACAGTGCTCTATGGCGCAACAGCCGGCAAGCTCTTTGCCGCTGGTCAAGCCGGTGAGCGTCTCTGTGTCCGTAATTCTGGTGCGACTGCGATTGTCGAAGGTTGTGGCTCGAATGGCTGTGAATATATGACAGGCGGTGAGACCATCATCCTCGGCGAGGTTGGGTCAAACTTTGGGGCTGGTATGACAGGCGGCATGGCTTTCATCTATGATGAAGCTGGCACCTTCATGGATAATGTGAACCCTGAAACATTGTTGATCACACGCGTGACCACCGATTATTGGGCTAAGCATCTTGAAGGCATGATTGAAACACATGTGAAGGAAACTGAGTCAGCCCTTGGTAAGACATTGTTAAATCAATGGTCAAAAGTGGTTGGTCATTTCTGGCATGTAGTGCCAAAAGAGGTGCTTGAGACATTGCCTCATCCGTTGGCTGATGATGTTGATCTGCGAGATGCTAGCTAAGGCTAGCTTCTTGCTTAGATTGTCACCTGTCACATGACAATAAGACGACAGACACCGCAGGATAGCTCTGCCATTGAAGATTTGATGGCAGAGGCCTTTGGGCCATCGCGACTCAGCCGCACTGTTTGGCATTTGCGCCAAGGCGATGCGGTGCCTGAGTTATGTTTTGTACAAGAAGAAGAGGGTGTCATTATTGGCTCTTTGCGCTTCTGGCCTATCTTACTCGGCGGCAAAATTGCCTTATTATTAGGGCCGCTTGCCATTGCAAGAAATTACAAAGGTAAAGGGTTTGGGAAAGCGCTTGTTGCGCATGCCATTGCTTGTGCCTCGCAGATGTCATATCACGCGATCCTTGTATCAGGTGAGCCAGATTATTATCCCCAATTTGGATTCATGCCAGCATCGCCGTCGGAATTTCTTTGGCCAGGTTTCATTGAAGAAGAGCGCTTGCAGATTTTATGGCTTGCAGAAGAAGCCACGCCTCTCATGCCAGGGGTGAAGGCTATCTTGCCAACAGGCGCATAAGAAAGTAGCATGCACAACCTGTTGAGTTAATTTCGTAATGCGAGGCACCTACATGCCTGTTTTATATCATTTTCCCCTTTCATCAGCCTCTCGTTTTATTCGCCTTCAGTTACTTGAATATAAGTGGGATGTGGAATTGCGCCAAAAGGTGCCATGGGAATATGATGAAGGCTTGTTACGACTAAATCCAGCAGGTGAACTGCCCGTGCTTGATGATGCCGCGCGAGGTGTCTATTGCGGGGCAACTGTCATAAGTGAATGGCTCGAAGAAACACATGAAGGCGCCTTTCTGCTTGAAGGGACACCGGCAGAGCGCGCTGAGATCCGACGCCTCGTATCTTGGTTTGATAGCAAATTCACAAAAGAAGTGGCTGGCCCGTTATTAGCAGAGCGCGTGATAAAGCGGTTTCAAAAAGGCCAAGCTGTATCATCTGATATCATCCGGACCGCCATCGCCAATAATCATATTCATTTTGGCTATTTTGACTGGTTGCTTGGTCAGCATGATTGGTTTGCTGGTGATAAGATGACGCTTGCCGACCTAAATGCCGCAGCTCATCTGTCGGTGCTTGATTATTTTGGGGATGTATCCTGGGATAAATATCCGGATGTGAAATCATGGTATATGAAAATGAAATCACGCCCGTCCTTTCGCCCTCTCTTGGCTGATAGGCTTATTGGGATGGCACCGGCCAGTCATTATGCAGAGCTAGATTTTTAATCTTCCTCACCCGCTTGTTGGAGCTTATTCCTCATCTGCGAGACAGACGCCAATAAAGCCGCAATTTCATCCTCTGAGGAAAACCGATGGCCGGCGCTTTTCACAAGATTGATCGTCACATCATCGCTATCAGCCTTGTCAGCGATTTCCAATGCCGTGCGCCACGGTACTTCATGATCCTGCATGCCTTGATGGAGTGTCATCGGACAAGTAATAGGCAATCTGTCTGTGAGACGTAAATTCTCTCTGCCATCTTCAATCAAGTGATAAGGGTAGATGACATCTTCATCCGCATAGGGGTTTGGTAAAGCGATATGGCCTGCCTCTTGCATATCGGCTTGCTGTTCAGGGGAAAGACTGTCCCAGATAAGGCGCTCTGTGAAATCAGGGGCAGCTGCAATGCCGATCAGCCCAGCGACGCGTTGGGGGCGTGCCACAGCGACATTCAACATAATCCAACCACCCAAGGACGAGCCAACCAAAATTTGAGGACCGTCTGTAACCTCATCAAGAATGGCTAGCGCATCTTCAGTCCAGCGAGAGATGGTGCCGTCAAGGAAGGCGCCGTCACTGTCACCATGGCCGAAATAGTCAAAGCGCGTAAAAGGTAGATTATGCGCCGCGCAATAGGTATCCAGCGCTTCTGCTTTTGAGCCATACATGTCAGATCCATGGCCGCATAAAAAGACGATGCCAACCCCTTCGCCGCTGCGGCTTTGATAGGCAATTTGATACGTCTGATTTGTTTGATTATCGCGGCGTTGTAAAAAACGATTTGTCATGGTCCTAATCCTATCTAATGGCTCAGAATTATGATAACACTGCCTTACTATGTAACTGATGCTCATGTGATGACAAAGCCACAATGACAAAATTTTCAACCCATGCGTCTAGCAAGTCTAATGCGCATAAGATAAGCCAGCCTGTAATTGCACAGATTCTCCCAGCTCTAGACCTAGGCGGGGTAGAGCGTGGCACCATTGAGATGGCAAAAGCCATTACTGCCGCCGGTGGTAAGGCTGTTGTCATCAGTTCTGGTGGTCAGCTCGTGCCGCAATTGCAACGGATTGGTGCCGTTCACATCACCTTACCTGTGCATGTAAAAAACCCTTTTAAATGGGGCGGTATCCGCCGTCAGCTAAAACTACATCTGCGGGAGCAGGGGGTTGATATTGTGCATGTCCGCTCGCGCGCACCAGCATGGATAGCCTTGCCAGCGGCGCGGTCATTGGGCCTTAAAACAGTCTCAACTATCCATGGTAAATTCAAAGCTGGTTGGTTTTTAAAGCGTTTTTATAATCGTAAAATTTTGCGTGCAGATAAGCTCATCGCGATCTCAGACTTTGTCAAAGAGACGATTTTAAACCAGCATAAATTTCCCGGATTGGAAGATAAGCTTACCGTCATTCCACGCGGTGTGGATACCGCCTATTTTGATCCTGCCGCTGTGACCCAAGCCCGGATTGTGAGCGAGGCACAACGTCTGGCGCTGCCAGATGACAGGCCGGTGATGATGTTGCCAGCGCGCCCTACTGGCTGGAAGGGCCATAAAATCTTAATAGATGCCGTCTCACGCATGTCAGATAAGCATTTTACGCTCGTGCTACTCGGGGCATCTGGCGGGCCGTATAAATATCAAGAGATGCTTGAAGAGCAAATTATGCGCCTCGGCCTTGCTGGCGTTATTCGCTTGGCAAGCCAGTCAAAAGATATGCCTGCATCCTTGATGTTAGCCGATGTGGTTGTGATGCCGTCTATTGAGCCAGAACCATTTGGTCGTGTTGCCCTCGAAGGTCAGGCAATGGGGCGTCCCGTTGTGGCTTTTGGTCATGGCGGCGCACTAGAATCTATCCAAGATGGAGGAACCGGGTTTCTTGTGCCGCCAGGTGATGTCACGGCGCTTGCCTCAACATTGGAAACAGCGCTTTCCCTTGGGCCGCGCAAGCGCAAGGCTTGGGCAACAAGAGCACGGGCTCATATTGAAGAGCAATTCACAACAGCCTTAATGTGCGAGCGGACCTTAGCCATCTATGATGCGCTTCTGACGGACCGCTAGTGTATCCTTGTCAATGAGGCGGTTCTGCCTTATATTACGCGCCATTATTAGCCAAATCGGAGATCGATTACATGCCTGCTATCTCATTGCCTGACGGTTCTATTAGAGAATTTGACGGTGCTGTCACACCTTATGATGTTGCCGCCTCGATTGGGGCAGGTCTTGCAAAAGCAGCTATGGCAGCCACAGTAGATGGCCAAGATTGGGATTTGACGCGTCCGATTGAACAGGATGCGAGCTTGTCTCTTATCACCAATCGGGATGAAAAGGCGCTTGAGATCATCCGTCACGATTGCGCACATATCATGGCAGAGGCTGTGTTAGAGCTTTACCCTGAAACGCAGGTGACAATTGGCCCAGCCATTGAAAATGGCTTTTATTATGATTTTTACCGCGAGGTGTCTTTCACTCAAGACGATCTTGAAGCGATCGAGACACGCATGCATGAGATTGTCGACCGTGATGAAGAGATCACACGCGGCGTCTGGACAAGAGAAGAGGCCATCGCTTTTTATCAAGAGCGAAATGAGCCATTTAAGGTGGAGCTTGTTGAGGCTATTCCTGAAGGCGAAACAGTTAGCCATTATACACAAGGCTCATTCATTGATTTATGCCGCGGTCCGCATCTACCCTCAACAAAGCGCGCAGGCCATGCCTTTAAGTTGATGAAGGTAGCGGGCGCTTATTGGCGTGGTGATTCGAATAACCCAATGCTGCAGCGTATCTATGGCACAGCATGGGCCAATGAAAAGGATTTAGCCGCCTATTTGCATATGCTTGAAGAAGCCGAAAAGCGTGACCATCGCAAATTAGGGCGCGCCCTCGACCTGTTCCATATGCAAGAAGAGGCAACAGGCTCTGTTTTCTGGCATCCAAAAGGGTGGTTGTTATATCGGACAATCGAAGCCTATATGCGCCGCAAGCTTGATGCTGCTGGGTATAATGAAGTTAAAACACCGCAATTGATCGATAGAAGCCTTTGGGAAGCCTCTGGTCACTGGGAAAAATTCGGTGAAAATATGTTCACTGCTCATTCTGAAGATGACCGGACATTGGCGTTGAAGCCTATGAACTGCCCCGGCCATGTTCAGATTTATCGCCAAGGTGTGAAGTCTTATCGTGACCTGCCATTACGTATGGCGGAATTTGGTAGCTGTCACCGCAATGAGCCATCAGGGGCTTTGCATGGCATTATGCGTGTGCGTGCCTTTACACAGGATGACGCGCATATTTTCTGTACAGAAGATCAAATCACATCTGAATCAGTGGCGTTCTGTAGCTTGCTGCAAGATATTTATGCTGATTTCGGCTTTACCGATATTCGCGTCAAATTCTCTGATCGCCCAGAGGTGCGTGCTGGTGAAGATGCGGTATGGGACAAGGCAGAAGCGGCTCTTACAGATGCCACAAAAGCAGCCTCTCTTGAGACAACCCTAAATCCAGGAGAAGGTGCATTCTACGGGCCAAAACTGGAATTTGTGCTTACAGATGCGATTGGTCGTGATTGGCAATGCGGTACATTGCAGGTTGATTTTGTGCTGCCAGAGCGTCTTGATGCAGAATATGTGGGTGAAGATGGCAATCGTCACCGCCCTGTGATGTTGCATCGTGCGATTTTAGGCTCAATGGAGCGGTGGATTGGCATCTTGATTGAGCAATATTCTGGTCGTATGCCATTATGGCTAGCGCCTGTTCAGGTCGTTGTGGCGCCTATTACAGCCGCAGCAAATGACTATGCACAAGCGGTGGTTGAAGCAGCATGTGATGCCGGTCTGCGCGTGGAGCTTGATGATCGCAATGAGAAAATTGGTTATAAGATTAGAGAGCATAGCACAGCCAAGGTCCCTGTCATCTTAGCTGTTGGTGAGCGTGAAGCAGAGGCAGGAGCTGTTGCCATGCGTCGACTTGGCTCCAAGGATCAGATTGTGAAGTCACTGGCTGAGGCCATGGCAGAGCTATCACAAGAAGCGCTAGCGCCCGATTTACGGTCTTAGCCAGTGTAAGGCATCTCTTGAATTTCTTGATAAATGCGTTAACGTGTCGTTGCGCATAGGGGTGCGAGATAAAATGATGAATGAACTGTTATATAGGAGAGTTTCATAGCACGTTCACGACAAGATGCGATCCCGGCTTCAACAGGCCCACGCATTAACGAAGCGATTCGCGTTTCACAAGTAAGATGTATTGACCCAGAAGGTCAGCAGCTTGGTGTATTATCTATTGATGATGCTTTGAATAAAGCGTTTGAGCTAGGTCTTGATTTGGTTGAATTACAGCCAAATGCAGAGCCGCCAGTCTGTAAAATTCTTGATTATGGCAAGTTCAAATATCAAGCGCAAAAGCGGGCTAATGAAGCACGCAAAAAGCAGAAAATCATCGAAGTGAAAGAGATTAAGCTGCGCCCCAATATTGATGAGCATGATTATCAAGTTAAAATGCGCGCCGTTCAAAAGTTCTTAGATGCCGGTGATAAGGTAAAAATCACCTTGCGTTTCCGTGGTCGTGAGATGGCGCATATAGATCTTGGCTCGCAGCTGCTTGAGCGCGTAAAGGGCGAGGTAGATGAGTTTGCAAAGATCGAAGCCAACCCGAAAATGGAGGGACGGCAGATGATTATGGTGCTCGCGCCGAAATAAGAGTCTGTCGTGGCGTTGTCGCTCATTGGGGCGCTTCGATGCAAATATTGTTTGTTGCTTGATTTTCTTGTCATCAAGCGGTATAGCACTACGACTTAAAAATTCCGGTTGCGTTAGGCTAATTAGGGCTGCCTGACCAACCATATCAGGCTTGGGATGGATGTCATCACAAGCAAACCCTTGATAATAGTGAGGATGAAATGCCCAAGATGAAGACCAAAAGCGGAGCCAAGAAGCGGTTCCGTACAACAGCGACAGGTAAAGTACGCGGTTCAGCTGCTTTCCTAAGCCACAACCTTCGCCGCCGTTCACAAAAGATGAAGCGCCAAGCACGTGGAACAATGATTCTATGTGATGCGGATGCGCGTATCGTTAAAAAGTTTCTACCGTACGCGTAAGGGGTATAAGACATGGCAAGAGTTAAAAGAGGCGTTACATCACACGCCCGTCACAATAAAGTTATCAAAGCTGCGAAAGGCTATTATGGCCGTCGTAAAAATACGATTCGCACAGCAAAGCAAGCGGTGGATAAAGCCCGCCAATACGCCTATCGTGACCGCCGCGTCCGTAAGCGTGAGTTCCGCGCACTTTGGATCCAGCGTATCAACGCTGCCGCCCGCTTGCATGGCATGACATATTCATCTTTGATGGGTGGCTTGAACAAAGCTGGCATCGAAGTTGACCGTAAGATGCTGGCTGATATGGCCGTTCACGATATGGCAGCCTTTGCGGCCCTTGTTGAACAGTCACGCAAGGCGGCCTAAGCTTACGACAAGACATGATATGAAAGATGGGGTCGCTTCGGCCCCATCTGCATTTCTGGGGATGGTTTTGTCTCTATTTCTATAGGGGCAGGTGCTCTGAAACGAGGCAAGGTAAGGTATAAGATGCAAGCGATTGACCAGCTAAAATCTGATTTGCTGCAACAAATTGAAGCTGCAGAAGAACTCGCAACGTTAGAGGGAATTCGTGTTGATGCCCTCGGCAAAAAAGGTGTGATCTCTGAGCAATTGAAACAGCTTGGTGCGATGCCAGCTGAAGAGCGTAAATCCTTTGGTCAGGCGATTAATGAGGTAAAGCAGATTGTGGCTGATGCCATCGCTGCGAAAGCTGATATCTTGCAAGCCTCTGCGTTGGCTGCCAAGCTGGCAAGTGAATCTGTTGATGTGACCCTTCCTGTGCCAGCGTCATCAGGGGGACGGTTTCACCCGCTGACACGCACAATCGAAGAAATTTCAGCTATTTTCGCAGATATGGGATTCTCTGTCGCAGAGGGACCTGATGTTGAGACCGATTATTATAATTTTACCGCATTGAATATTCCGCCCGAACATCCGGCTCGCCAAGAGCATGATACCTTTTATCTTGAGCCTGATGAGACAGGGGCGCGTCCTGTGTTAAGAACGCAGACCTCGCCTGTGCAGATTCGCACCATGGAAGCGAGTGAGCCACCTATTCGTATCATTGCCCCAGGGCGCACCTATCGTTCTGACCATGATGCGACCCACTCACCAATGTTCCATCAATGTGAAGGGTTGGTTATTGGCACAGATATTCATATGGGTCACCTCAAAGGCTGTTTGATTGAGTTCTGTCAGGCCTTTTTTGGTGTCGAAGATCTGCCTGTTCGCTTCCGTCCAAGCTTCTTCCCTTTCACAGAACCATCTGCTGAGGTTGATATTGGATGTAGCCGCAAGGATGGGGGTCTGAAAATTGGGGCAGGTGATGATTGGCTAGAAATTCTTGGCTCGGGCATGGTTCACCCCCAAGTATTACGCAATTGCGGCTATGATCCTGACAAGGTGCAAGGGTTTGCCTTTGGCATGGGGATTGAGCGCTTGGCAATGCTAAAATATGGCATTCCTGATTTGCGGACATTTTATGAGACTGATTTACGCTGGATGCGCCATTATGGCTTTATGGGCCATGACGTGCCTGCACTGCATACTGGGATCGTGGGGTAACGACGATGAAATTTACATGGAATTGGCTTAACGATCACCTCGATACATCCTCATCTATGGCAGAGATTTTAGAGGCGCTGCCTATGATTGGCCTTGAGGTCGAAGATGTTGATAATCCAGCAGAAAGATTGGCAGAGTTTAAGGTGGCTGAAATCCTCTCAGCTAGCCGCCACCCGAATGCAGATAAATTACAAGTCTGTCAGGTGAATACTGGCACAGAGACGCTTCAGATTGTTTGTGGTGCGCCAAATGCCAGAGCAGGCATCAAGGTCGTTTTAGCTCAGCCCGGAACTTATATTCCAGGCCTTGATATCACGATCAAAAAGGGCGAAATCCGTGGTGAAGAATCCAACGGTATGCTCTGTTCTGCCTCTGAATTAGGTATCAGTGATGACCATGATGGGATCATGGAATTGCCAGCTGATGCGCAAGCCGGGATGGCGGCTGCCGCTGCGGCTGGGATGGATGACCCCGTCATTGAAATTGCAATCACCCCTAATCGCGGCGATTGTTTGGGTGTGCGCGGTGTTGCACGTGACCTTGCGGCTGCGGGCTTTGGCACGCTAAAGCCTCTTGACCTCTCACCAGAAGCAGGCGGCTTTACAAGTCCAGTTGGTTGGGCGATTGATACAAAAGAAGCGGCCTCTTGTCCGCTCGTGACAGGTCGCTATTTCAAAAATGTGACAAATGGTCCGTCTCCAGCTTGGATGGCGCAACGCCTCACAGCGATTGGTCAGCGGCCTATCTCTTTATTGGTAGATATCACCAATTATGTGATGTTTGATTTGGGCCGCCCTTTGCATGCCTATGATGCTGATAAGGTCACAGGCGATACGCTTACCATTCGGAACGCGAAGGCTGGTGAGACTCTCACAGCGCTTAATGAAAAGACCTATGAGCTTGATGAGGATATGATCATCATTGCTGATGAACATGGTCCTGATGATATTGCGGGTGTCATGGGCGGTGAGCGCACCGGTGTATCAGAGACAACCACGAATATGTTCTTGGAAATTGCGATTTTTGACCCGGTCTCAGTTGCCACCACAGGACGTAAGCTCAATCTTCATTCAGATGCGCGTTATCGGTTTGAGCGTGGTCTTGATACAGATGGTCCGATTGCGATGGCTGGCCATATTGCGCGCCTTATCACCTCCTTAACAGGGGGCGAAGCCAGTGAGCTTATTATTGCCGGCGCAGAGATAGCAGCGCCAGACGCGATTGCCTATCAGCCCGCTTCTGTGACATCTCTAACAGGGGTTGAGGTCGCGCCAGATACGCAAGATGAGATCCTGACGAAATTGGGATTTGAAATTGTGAAGGAATCAGCCACAGACTGGCAGGTGACACGTCCGAGCTGGCGCCCCGATATCCATGGCAAGGCTGATGTGATTGAAGAGGTGATCCGTATCTTTGGGTATGAGCATTTGCCGATGCTGCCATTGCCAATGGATCATGTCATCGCACGCCCATCACTGACAAAGACACAGCGCCGCACAGCTTATTTGCGCCGCGCCCTCGTCGCACGCGACTATGTTGAGGCAGTTACCTTCTCCTTCATGAAAGAAGAAGATGCCAAATTATTTGGCGGTGGGGCTGATGAGTTACGGCTTGCAAACCCTATTTCAGCTGACCTGAATATGATGCGCCCAACCATTTTGCCAAATTTATTGCAGGCAGCAGGGCGTAATTTACGCCGTGGCATGAATGATATGAGCTTCTTTGAAATTGGACCTGTTTTTGCTGGCGTTGCCAAAGAGGCGCAATCTCATATCTGTGCCGGTATTCGCCAAGGGCGCATGGTGACAGCGGATTGGCGCTCGCAAAATCAGCCTGTGACAGTCTTTGATATCAAAGCTGATTTGTTGAATGCGTTGCAAGCCATCGGTGTGGCCACAGATAATTTACAAGTGACCAATGAGGCCCCTGATTATTATCACCCGGGCCGGTCTGGTTCTGTGAAGCAGGGTAAGATGGTTCTCGGTACATTTGGTGAAATTCATCCGTCTATTGCCTCTCACTTTGATGTGAAAGGCGCGGTTGCTGGGTTTGAATTATTCTTCCAGTCAGTGCCTGCACCAAAGGATAAAGGGCCAGCGAAGCCATTATTGGCACTGAATAGCTTGCAAGCCTTATCACGTGATTTTGCTTTTGTCGTGGATGAGGCGGTCTCTGCTGATGCTTTGGTCAAAGCGGTAAAGGCAGGGGGTAAACCTTTTGTCACTGAAGTCTCTGTCTTTGATGTATATCAAGGTGATAAGATGGAAGCGGGCAAAAAGTCACTGGCTCTGAGCGTGACATTGCAACCACAGAAAAACACATTGGTTGATTCTGAGATTGTAGAGATTTGCGACAAGATCATCGCAAATGTCACACAAAAATGTGGCGGCCACATCAGAGGATAGGCCGCCTCATATCTTATGTTAAATATCAGTTAGCAGGCTGTCTTATGGCAGTCTGTTAATCGCAGAGATAACCGCTTTAATTGGCGCTAATGTGATGGATGTATCCACACCTGCGCCATAGATTGAGGCGCCATCTTCGTCTGGGGCCTTCAGCTCGACATAGGCTGCAGCCTCTGCCTTTGATGAAGATGAGCGTGTGTTTTGCCCAAAATCAGCTAGTCTGAAATGTAAGTCAAAATGGCTGCGCATCGCTTCGACAAAGGCTGAAATTGGGCCGTTGCCGATGGCTGTGACGTCATGAGTCTCGCCATTATGGCTGATACGGGCATGCACCTCTTCTTTTTCATTGCTGCCTTCAACAGGATGGCTTTCAAAGCTCACAAGCTCAAATGGCCCGTCTTGTGTCAGGTAGGTCGCGGTGAAAATATCCCAGATTTTGGCTGAGGTAATTTCATTGCCAGATGTGTCAGCTTCATTCTGCACATAGCCAGAAAACTCGACTTCCATCCCACGCGGCAAACGCACATGATGCTCAACTTCAAGCAAATAGGCGGCCCCTGCTTTGCCTGATTGTGAGTTCACGCGGATAATCGCTTCATAGGTTCGGCCAATATCTGATGGGTCGATTGGCAAATAGGGTACTTCCCAATGGGTGTCACCAGTTTGGTTAAGGGCTTCGATTCCCTTGCGAATGGCATCTTGGTGAGAGCCTGAAAAGGCCGTGTGAACCAATTGTCCGGCATAGGGGTGTCGCTGGTGAACAGGCAACTGATTGCAGAATTCAGCAGTTTCAACCAATTCTGAGATATCAGAGAAATCAAGATGCGGGTCAACGCCTTGCGTAAAGAGATTGAGGCCAAGTGTGACGATATCAACATTACCTGTGCGCTCACCATTCCCGAATAGGGTGCCCTCAACACGGTCGGCACCAGCCATAAGGCCAAGCTCTGTGGCTGCGACACCTGTGCCGCGGTCATTATGGGTGTGGAGCGATAAAATCACACGGCTGCGGTCGCTAAAATGGCGGTGCATCCATTCAATCTGGTCAGCATAGATATTCGGGGTCGACATCTCAACCGTGGCAGGCAAATTGATAATCGCTGGATTAGCGGCAGATGACTCCCACACATCAAGAACAGATTCACACACATCAAGCGCATAATCGAGCTCGGTGCCAGTGAAGCTTTCTGGTGAATATTGCAAGCGGAGATTTGTATCAGATGTCAATTGGCTGAGCCTGTCAGCTACCATCTTCGCGCCAGCAACCGCGATTTGCTTCACGCCCTCTTTATCCTGACGGAACACAACACGGCGTTGCAAGGTGGAGGTTGAGTTATACAAGTGCAAAATGGCGTTTTTTGTGCCTTGTAATGACTCAATCGTGCGGTCGATCAAATGTTCCCTTGCTTGGGTTAAGACCTGCACAGTCACATCATCAGGAATATGGCCGCCATCGATTAACTCGCGCAAAAAATTGAAATCGGTTTCTGAGGCTGAGGGAAAACCCACTTCAATTTCTTTGAAGCCCATTGCCACAAGAATTTTGAACATGCGCATTTTACGCATTGAATCCATAGGTTCAATCAGCGCTTTGTTGCCATCACGCAGATCTACCGAACACCAGATAGGTGCTTTTGTAATTATCTGTTCAGGCCATGTTCTATCTGCCAAAGGAACAGCAGCATAGGCCTGGTACTTTTCATGACGCATGGATGACATAATTTTATCACTTCTGTTCCAAAGTTTTCTTGAATTGACCTTGTAACAGACACAAGCGCCATTTTCTAGTTAGTTTTGTCCTGTCGTTGTTTTCCACTAGGAAGAAAACCGCCTCGTTCTTTTCTGCAAAAATCACCTATCTTTAACTGTGCAACAGCTTTTCAACAGGGCTGAAACAAGGTAAGAAGAGGCCATGACAGATTTATCACATATCCGAAATTTCTCTATTGTTGCGCATATCGATCATGGCAAATCAACCATTGCTGATCGCCTGATCCAATATTGCGGCGGTTTAACTGAACGCGAAATGTCCGAGCAGGTTCTCGATAATATGGACATTGAACGTGAGCGTGGCATCACGATTAAGGCTCAGACTGTTCGTCTGTCCTATAAGGCCAAAGATGGGGAAACCTATATTTTGAACCTGATGGATACGCCAGGCCATGTGGATTTTGGATATGAAGTCTCGCGGTCCTTATCAGCTTGTGAAGGCTCATTGCTTGTCGTGGACGCCTCTCAAGGTGTGGAAGCGCAAACGCTAGCAAATGTCTATCAAGCCATTGATGCGGACCATGAGCTGGTTACAGTTTTGAATAAAATGGATTTGCCAGCCGCTGAACCAGAGCGTGTGAAGGCGCAGGTCGAAGATGTGATTGGTCTCGATGCCTCAGGAGCCATCGCTGTTTCTGCCAAGACTGGTATGGGTATTCCAGATGTGCTTGAAGCCATTGTTCAAGAGCTCCCATCTCCGTCTGGTGATGCCACAGCCCCGCTCAAGGCTTTGCTTGTTGATAGTTGGTATGATCCTTATTTGGGTGTGATGACGCTTGTGCGCGTCCGTGATGGCATGTTGAAAAAAGGCATGAAGATCCGGATGATGGCATCAGGCGCCGTTCATACAATTGAACGTGTGGGCGTGTTTTCCCCAAAGGCAGAGGCCGTTGAATCCCTTGGCCCCGGTGAAGTTGGCTTTATTAACGCTGGTGTGAAAACCGTATCAGATGCCAAAGTTGGTGATACGATCACTGATGATCGCAAGCCAACCGCCGAAGCATTGCCAGGCTTTAAGCCCTCAGTGCCAGTTGTCTTTTGTGGCATGTTCCCCATTGATACTGCCGATTTTCCAGCATTAAGAGAAGCGCTTGAAAAATTATCTTTGAATGATAGCTCATTCTCCTTTGAGGCAGAAACCTCAGCGGCACTTGGCTTTGGCTTCCGTTGTGGTTTTTTGGGTCTGCTTCATATGGAAGTGATCAGAGAGCGTCTATCGCGTGAATTTAATCTTGATTTGATTTCAACGGCACCGTCAGTGGTTTATCACTTAAATATGACAGATGGTTCCGTGATGGAAATGCACAACCCGGCTGATATGCCAGAGGTCACGCGTATCAACTCCATTGATGAGCCATGGATCAAAGCCACAATTATGACCCCAGATGATTATCTAGGGGCTGTGCTTACATTATGTACTGAGCGCCGTGGTGAGCAAATTGATCTCACTTATGCTGGCAGCCGCGCAATGATTGTCTATCGTTTGCCACTAAATGAAGTGGTATTTGATTTTTATGATAGGATAAAATCCATCACTAGTGGATAT